>JAGAHK010000296.1 GCA_017627115.1 Bacillota bacterium
AGGGTGTTACGATAAGCAGACCGTCTGCGCCGACTTCCTCTGCACGCTTTGCAAGCTGCATACCGTGTGCCGTATCATTGCTGCCTGCGCCTGCGATAACGGGGATGCGCTTGTTGACTTTCTTTACCGTAAATTCAATAACATTTATCTGCTCGTCATCCGTAAGTGTGGATGCTTCGCCCGTTGTACCGCAGATGATTATGGCATCTGTGTGGTTTTCTATCTGAAATTCAAGCATAGCCGCAAGAGCGTCGTAATCAACGCTGCCGTCGGCTTTGAACGGCGTTACGATAGCTACGCCTGCGCCTTTGAATAATGTCTTTTTTGCCATAATTGGACCTCCTTTTTTGTTATTTTTATTGTTATATTATTGTTATATTATTCTGATGAAAAAGTTCGCAGTAAAAATAACCATAATAATAATCCCTATGCAATACGCATAAGCTCTTGCCGGAGAAATATCTTTTTCCGTATCGGTATTTGCATACTTACAAAATCTATATATTATATAATTTACTGCCAATATACCAATTATCGCAGGAATACCCAAAATCAATCCCAATATCGGAAATGCGCCGACAGCCTGCGCCAACACTATTCCTCCTATAAAATTGATCCCTATTGCAAGCGGTAAGGGTACATAAGAAAAATATTTTTCCATATAAAACAACCCGCGTTAAATAATAAAGCGTCGCAGACTAAAATCCGCAGGCGGAAACCGCGTTTTCGCCGAGGAGCAAAACTTGCTTTTGCATACCTTACAGGCGGTCAAGTGTATCTTCGATGCGCGCCGACCGACTGTAAAATTGGCGAAAAGCCTGCTTTTCGCCAGACGTTAGTCAAAATATCCCTTTGCAGCAAGAAGTTCCGCAAGCAGAACAGCGCCGCCTGCCGCACCTCTCAATGTATTGTGTGAAAGGCATACAAACTTATAGTCGTACTGCTTATCTTCTCTCAAACGTCCTATGGAAACAGCCATACCGCCCTCTAACATACGGTCAAGTTTAGCCTGGGGTCTGTTGTCCTCTTCAAAATAGTTAAGGAACTGCTTGGGAGCGGAGGGCAGTTCAAGTTCCTGCGGAACGCCCGAAAAGTCTTTCCATGCCTTTAATATCTCCTCTTTGGATGGCTTGTTTTCAAAGCTTACAAAAACAGCAGCTGTGTGACCGTCGGAAACGGCAACTCTCAGGCATTGTGTTGTGATATTGGGTGTTGTTGCATTTTCGATAACATCGCCGTTTATCTTGCCCCAAACCTTTAAAGGCTCGTTCTCGCTCTTTTCTTCCTCGCCGCCGATATAAGGGATAAGATTATCCACCATTTCGGGCCATGTGTCAAATGTTTTGCCTGCGCCCGAAATTGCCTGATATGTGCAGGCGAGCACGTTCTTGATACCGTACTTTCTTAAAGGATGAAGTGCGGGAACATAGCTCTGTATGGAGCAGTTTGATTTTACTGCGATAAAGCCGCGCTTTGTGCCGAGACGCTTTCTCTGTGCTTTGATTATCTCGATATGCTCGGGATTGAGTTCGGGCACTACCATGGGAACATCGGGTGTGCCGCGGTTTGCTGAGTTGTTGCTTACAACCGGGCATTCTGCCTTTGCATAACGTTCTTCAAGCGCCTTTATTTCATCTTTTTTCATATCAACGGCACAGAAAACAAAGTCTACCATGCCTGCTATCTTTTCAACATCTGCTGTTGCATCCATAACTACAAGGTCTGCAACTTCTTTTGGCATAGGCTCTGTCATTGCCCAGCGGCTGCCTATGGCATCTTTGAGCTTTTTGCCTGCCGAACGGGGGCTTGCTGCCACAACTTTTACATCAAACCACGGATGCTTGCTTAAAAGCAGCGCAAAACGCTGACCTACCATACCCGTAGCGCCGATAATACCAACATTGTACTTTTTCATTTTTAATTCTCCTTATGTATTTTATTAAAATAAGTGGTTATACGTTACAAAAAAAGGAACGGCAAGAGCACCGTTCCATTAATTACGAAGTAAACGTAAGAATTAATGATAGCACTCCATCTGACGATGACAGTCGCAGGGCTGTTGACCGCAGCAACCGAACCACCCGACCGCAAAGCGGGGCAATCCTCGGCATTATCCCCTTTCACCGCAGTGTAAATGCCGCTTTGCCGACTGACTGCGGGTACTGATGAATAACGCACCTCTATCCATATAGAATTACTATATCATTTTAAAGAGGTATTGTCAAGCATTTGGATGGAGTAAATTAAAATAAATTGTTGTTTATCCGTTCAATAAAAATAATAAAAATCTTAAAAAATCACGCAGAGTTCGTTGTAATTATTTTGCCGAGCATTATAAATACTGTTTCATCTTGTTTAATTCCGATTTTTTTGATGTCAGGCATTGTTGGTACAGATCTTCGGCATATACCGTGAATGCGGCACGCATAAGCGGATGCGTTATGCTCAGATCCATGCGTGGTGCTGTAAGATGATTTACTATAACAGTTTTTTTGCCTATTATTATCCTGCTGTGAGAAAGCAGGGATGTCGGCAGGATAACAAATTTATAGTTTGCATATTTTTCCGTCATCGCTATTATATTTTTAATATGCAAAGAAAACTGCTCGGGTGTATAGTAAAGCCCGGGGATGCTCGAATCCACGCTTACTTTATGCTCAAAAAGCGTTTCGTCATCGGGCAGGGGTATATATTCGTTAACAAAGGCGTTTTCGATGTTTGTTATATAACGCCTGCGCTGAAGATCCCATTCACGGTAAAAAAGTCCGGCGTCCTTTTTGCTCATATCGGCGCAGAAACTGTCGGCAAGCTCTTTTGGCATTGTCGCAAGCGAAAGGGTGCTCTGTATAACGTGCACGCCTTTTTTCTCGTTGATCGTTTCGACGAATTGCCTGTTGGGTGTCATTATCTCCGTTTTTATAAGTTCGCGGCAGTCTTTCATAAGGGTCTCGTAAAGTGTTTTGTAATGGTCAAGACGTTCTTTTTCGGTATAATAAGAGTATTCTGCCTTGTTTTCGCTTCCTGTGATATAGCTGCCGTATATGCAGGCGCTGTCAACGGCAAGAAACAGTGTTGTAAAAAATCTGCTGCCGCCCGGCTTTGTACTATAATAGGAAATAATGCCGCCCGTCATATAAAGCGGAAGCCAACCTTTTATGGCCTCTGTCATTTCGTCAAAACTGCGGTCGACATTGTGTATTATTTTTATCTTGCCGCCGTTTCTTAAATAAAGGCTCATAAGCGAATACCATTTCAGCATAAAACTCTTGCTTCCCGTCATCCAGTTCATATTCTGGTCGGAGTAGAGCCATAATTCCTTTGTGCTGTTTTTTATGGCATTTCCGAGAAAACGCAGCACGGCTTTTTGCAAGCCCGATATATACAAATACTGTTTGGCATCGTCATTGAGCGTTTTGTCGTCAACGGCTTCTTCAAATGATAAAACGGGTATCTGCGGCGTTGGCGAAAAATTGTCAAAGCCTGCGATAAAGCTTTCGAGAATGGCATTGTTTTCATCGCTTTCGGTAAACAGCCACGCTTTGAGCAAAACGGCGGCTTTTTCTTCCGTATCGGAAACATCCGGGGAGATATCCAGCAAACGTGCAAAATCTTCCGCGCGGTTCTGGGCGTAAATACGCTTTACAAGTTCACCGCAAAATCTGTTTTGCATATTTTCGTCACGGGGCTGCGAAAGTCCGCTGCGCCAACGGCTTGTAAGCGACGGATCCACATTGAGCAGCTTGGCGAGCCTGATGTTTGAAAGTCCCGCAAGTGCATTTACCTGCTTGAATTTTTCGGAAAAATCTATGGTTTTTGTGGTCTTGTGCTTGCTTTTGCGTTCCTTTTTTAGCTTCTGCTTTGACTCATGTCCTTCAAAAAGCCACTCGTAAAGCTGATGTCTTGCTGTAGGTTCGGGTGTGTCTTCGGCACAGCCTGTAAGTATGTATAGCTGCGGCAAAAGAGAGTGAGCGGCAGCATAATCGAAAATTCCGTGGGACATCCTGCCGGCGGCTCTGCCCGAGGGAGAAAGCTCTCGGCCTCCCGAGCGCACACGGTTTATGTATGATTTGTCACATTGCATAAATTCCGCAAGTTCGCGCGATTTAATATTTAGTTCTCTCATAAGGGTGCTGAATTTTTCGCTGAACATAGTTACCGCTCCTTTCCGAAAAAATTTTAAGAAAAAATCTATAATCAGTATTTCAATCTTATAATGTGTTTTTATACTTATAATGTGTTTTTATACTTATTTACAGTATAACATATGATCGGCATAAAAACAGAGGACAAAATTAAAAATCATTGATATTTTTTTGTCCTCGGTGCAGATCATACATTTTTATGTTATAATCAAAAAGGATTTTGTAATATTTTGCAGAAATATAGTAAAGGAAAGTGTTTTACAAGGGGGAGATGAAAAATGAATTTTTGCAGAAACTGCGGCGCAAGGCTTGCCGATGATGCGAAGTTTTGTGAAGCCTGCGGTGCAAAAGTTGAGCAGGAAGATGATTTATGTATAAAATGCGGCAGAACATTGCCTGAGGGTGCAAAGTTCTGTCCTATATGCGGGGCGGAAACAGGCGCTGTTTCGGGCAGAGCAAAACAGCCGAGCTATGTTCCGCAGTCAAATATGCAAAGGCAGAATATGCAGGGCGGAGGTTTTGTTGTGCCCGATTCGCCTGCATCGCAGCATATGAAGCGCAAAAGCAACGGAGGCTGTACGGGCTGCGGCTGCGGCTGTGCCATAATTCTTGTGATAATGCTGCTTGCGGCTGCGGGACTTGGCCTTATATATGCTTCTTACCTTCAGCATGGAGGACCGAGCATTGAATCTGTGATAAATGCTGCTAATGTGAGTTTTGCGGACTTTGACTATTTCTATGAAGATCAGCTTGTAAACGGCGTACCCGAAGATGCGGAGACTGTGACGGATAAGGCGGCAATAGGCGGCATATGGAAAATGACGGCTTATATCGACCCCAACAGTGAAAATGCCGTGAAAAAGCTGGCAGTGTTGACTTTGGTTTCGGAAAACGGCGAAGCGGCGTGCATTGTGAGTTGGAGAAAGATGCTTGATGCGCAGGGCAACGGCAGAGAACTGCGCGAATCCGTCTCTTATGAGGGAAAGCTTTACGACAACAGCGTTATGGACGTCAAGGCGGAAGACGGGAGTACGATAACTATCTCGCGTTTCTATCGCCATAACGGCAAGATGTATGCGTTGGGCAGCGGAAACATAGACGGAAAAGATGCTCTTGTGGCATTTACAAAATAAGACCATAAAAAATCATATATAAAGGGAGGTAAATTTATGATAAGGATCAATAACTATGTCGATCAGAACGATGATATCGTTACGCTCGAAAAAAAAGGAATGTTCACGGTTTTTGAATTTGTGCGCGATTTAAGCGTATATCCGTGGAATGCGCAGACTGCGTATTTTATGTCGAAAATGGGCTGCCGTATGCGTCAGCTCAAAATAGACATTCTCGATGATGCCATCAGGCTTAATCCCGGTGCCATGAAAATGATACTCGGCGGTGTTGAAAGCAATACGGGCATCAAAGGCGTGGGCGACCTGCTCGGCAAGGCGGTAAAGAGCAAAATGACGGGCGATGCTGCTATCAAACCGGTAT
>JAGAHK010000297.1 GCA_017627115.1 Bacillota bacterium
GATAAAGAAGTACAGGATAAAGAGGTACAGGATAAAGAAGTACAGGACAGGAACACGGCAAACGATAACGAATAATATGTAAAGGACTTGATATTATGTATGATGATCCTATAGTACGCGCGATCGGTTCAAGACACGAGATATTTGACGAAAACGACCCTCTTACACAGGATTTTTTAAGCTGCATAAGCGACCTGCTTGAACACAAAAGGGTGCAGAAGCTTAAAAAATATCACCAGCACTGCAATACATCGCGTTTGCAGCACTGTATAAGTGTAAGTTACTATAGTTATCTTATTGCAAGAAAAATCGGCGCAGACCCGCGCAAAGCTGCAAGAGCAGGGCTTTTGCACGATCTGTTCCTCTATGATTGGCGCACAAAGAAAACGCCGCAGGTACACGCATTTTTCCACCCGAAAGCTGCCGCAGAGAATGCTAAAAGGGTAACTGAGCTTTCCGACTGCGAAATAGATGCTATTTTAAAACATATGTGGCCGCT
Organism: Bacillota bacterium; assembly: GCA_017627115.1. Classification (GTDB taxonomy): domain Bacteria; phylum Bacillota; class Clostridia; order Lachnospirales; family CAG-274; genus RGIG4310. The sequence goes on from JAGAHK010000297.1 coordinate 500, forward strand.
GTGTTGGGGTCTGCCTGCTTATAGGGAGTCCGTGGCGGTGACTTTGGCGGATAAATACGCGGCATCAATTGAGGTGGTTTATCAGTGGAGTATGGTGTGTCTGCGGAAACTGCATTTGGTGAGAGGCTGAAAACAAAAGCTGTCTTATCCTCGGGATGCGGCAGCTTTTTCCTATTTATATGATTTGATTTATATGATTTGAAATTCTGAATATCGGAGGTAGACCAATGGGGCTTAAAGCTCAGATACAAACGGTCAAAAAGAAAGACCCCGCAATAAAAAGCGGTCTTGAAGTTATTTTATATCCGAGCTTCTGGGCTATGCTGTTTCACAGCGCGGCGCATAAGCTTTATCTAAAAAAACACTTTTTCACGGCAAGGCTTATCTCACAGCTTTCAAGGGGCTGGACGGGTATAGAGATACACCCCGGCGCAAAGATAGGCAAGGGCGTGTTCATAGACCACGGTATGGCGGTCGTTATCGGAGAGACCTGCGAGATAGGCGATAATGTTCTTATCTATCAGGGTGTCACTCTCGGCGGTACGGGCAAGGATGTCGGCAAACGTCACCCCACCGTGGGCAACAACGTGCTTATCGGCTCGGGCGCAAGGGTGCTCGGACCCATAAATATAGGCGATAATTCAAAAATAGGCGCAGGCAGTGTTGTACTGCATGATGTTGCGCCGTATTCCACTGTTGTCGGTGTGCCGGGTCATGCGGTAAGGATAAGGAACGAGGCGTGTCCGTCCGATACTCTTGACCAGCTTATGCTGCCCGATGTGATGGAAATGGAGATAAACCGCTTGAAAAGCGAATACAGCGTATTGACAAAGCGGCTTGAAGAAAGCCTTTCCGAATTGAAACAGGAAAATGAAGAATTAAGGGAAGAAATCAAAGAATTAAAGAATAAATGAGAGGTTTAAATTATGAAGCTTTATAACACTTTAACACGAAGAAAAGAGGAGTTTGTGCCGCTTGAAGAGGGCAAAATAAAAATGTATGTCTGCGGTCCCACCGTTTACGATTTTATCCATATCGGCAATGCACGCCCTTACGTTATTTTTGACACTATCAGACGATATTTTGAATATAAGGGCTATGAAGTCAACTATGTTCAGAACTTTACCGACGTTGACGATAAAATAATCAAGCGTGCGAATGCCGAGGGCGTGGAGTCTACGGTCATATCCGAAAGATATATCGCGGAGGCGCTTAAAGATGCGCAGGGTCTTAATGTCGAGCCTGCGACCAAAAACCCGAAAGTTACCGAGGAAATGCCCTATATCATACAAATGGTGCAGACACTTATCGACAAGGGTCATGCCTATGAGGTGGACGGTACGGTGTTTTTTGATACAAAATCTTTCGAGGGCTACGGCAAGCTGTCGGGCAAAAATATCGACGAACTTATGGCAGGCGCAAGAATAGACGTTGACGACAACAAGAAAAGCCCTATGGACTTTGTGCTCTGGAAACCCAAAAAGCCGGGCGAACCCGCATGGGACTCACCCTGGGGCGAGGGTCGTCCCGGCTGGCATATCGAATGTTCGGTAATGGCAAAGAGGTATTTGGGCGATACCATTGATATACACGCAGGCGGCGAGGATCTTATCTTCCCGCACCACGAAAACGAGATAGCACAGAGCGAAGCCGCAAACGGCGTGCAGTTTGCAAAATATTGGATGCACAACGGCTTTATTAATGTCGATAACGAGAAAATGAGCAAATCAAAGGGCAATTTCTTTACACTGCGTGAAATAGTGGCGGAAGTGCCTTATGATGTGGTGCGTTTCTTTATCCTGAGCGGTCATTACAGAAGCCCCATCAACTTTTCGCGTGAGCTTATGGAAGCCGCAGGTACAAGCCTTGACAGAATAAAGAACTGTGCAAGATCGCTTGATTTTATCGTGAAAAATGTTCAGGGCGAAATGACAGAGGACGAGAAGAAACTCTCCGAACAGGCAGATGAATTCCGTGTTCAGCTTGAAAATGCAATGGAGGACGATTTCAACACAGCCGATGCAGTAACGGCGATATTTGAACTTGTTACCTTTGCAAACCGCAATGTAAGCGAGTCTTCGTCAAAAGCTTTTGCCGAGGATATTTTGAACAAACTGCTCAAACTCTGTTCGATATTGGGTATCGACCCCGTCGAAAAGACCGAAGATAACGGCGATACCGCAAAAATAGAGGAACTTATAGCAAAGCGCACAGAGGCTAAAAAGGCAAAGGATTTTGCAACAGCCGATGCTATCCGCGCGGAATTGCTTGAAATGGGTGTTGTTATCGAAGATACAAGAGCGGGTGTACGTTGGTCATATGCAAAATAATATAAATCCAAAGGAATATTCGCCGCTTGGGCTTGCGTATATCGGCGATTCCGTTTTTGATATTCTTGTGAGAGAAATGCTGCTTGCAAGGGGCAATATGCCCGTGAACAAGCTGCATAAGCTTGCCAAAGGCTATGTAAATGCAGGCTCACAGGCAAAAATGTATATTTTTCTTGAAGATAAGGTGACGGAAGAAGAACTTGCGGTGATGAAACGCGGCAGAAATGCCAAAAGCTATACCACCGCAAAAAATCAGTCCGTGACGGACTACCGCCACGCAACGGGTCTGGAAGCCCTTTTCGGCTATCTGTATCTGAAAGGTGATAAAGAGAGAATAAGGGAATTGTTTGAACTTTGCGTGAGCGCGGAAAAATAAGTTTTTAAAGTAAGTATTTAAGTAAGTTTTTAAGGCAAGTTTTTATGAAAAATGAGAAATTAAAGGAAAAATATAACTTTTGGATATCCGTCGCCGCCATAATAGTCGGTGTTCCGTATTTTATTTATATGCTTTATCTGATAATAACGGGCTATAAGCCGTATATTTTCGGATGTGAGACATCGGTGGGTGAAGTTTCGGTAGGCTTATACTTTTTTATTATAGTATTGAATTTGATATATGCAAATGTTGTGGATGAAGCTGAAAAAGCCGGTTATTTGAAAAGGCTTGCCTGTGCTTTGGGCATTATTGCGGCATTGGAGTGCTTTTGCTTTGCAATGCGTTTCAATTCCATGTTTTATCCGCGCCAGCTGATATACAACTTCGACGGAACAAAAGTCATGCTTGAAGAATACAAATACAAACTTTTTGAGGATTCTCCCGAACGCAGTGAGATATATGTGAAACAACTGCATTTTTTGAGTTTGGAAAAGATAGGCGTTGTGAATTCGTATGATTTTCCCGAAGTATCGCCGCTTGAAAGAGGTATGTGCCGATACAGCTATGACGAGACCGCCAAAAAGTTTAAACTTATGTTCGAATACAGCGGGGATTATTATGAGGAAGAATTTGAGCTGAAATAAAAAAGATAAATTAAATGAAAATATACGGGTGTTAAAATTGCCGCTGACGAAGAAAGTTTGAAATATTGTTTATCTTATTTAATAGTTACTTTTAGAACCTCTCCGTCAGCCTGCGGCTGCCACCTCTCCTGAAAGGAGAGGCTTTAGAATGTTAACTGAAATGCAGTAACTAAAGGCTCGCCTGAAAGGAGAGCTGGCGCGGCTTGCCGCGACTGAGAGGTTAAAACGTAACAATAACGACTTAGTAACGCAATCAACAATTTACACAACCTACAGGTGACACAAATGAACAAAGCAAAAAAACTCAAAAACATCTTTTTTATCTTATGGGAACTTATAAAAACGGCAGTTCTTACGGCTGTTATATATTTCCTTGCCATGTTCATTTTTGTTTATGCGGATTTTATGTTTGATACGTTTGGGCAACTGCTTGCGCTCGTGCTGATGTCTTTGTTTATTTGGGTGATAATTTACATAGACGCGGGCAGATACTACCGTGCCAAGGCGGAATACGGCGCGATAAAGCCGAAAGATGTGGATTTTTCGGAATATCCGCAGATACGCCGCCGAAATATGCGTGTTTGGGCTTTCCCTTTGTTCGGATTGCTGACTTTTATTGCCGTGAACAGCCAACATATTATGTTTTTCAGCAGAGAGAGCCTTTTTTCGCTTATCCCCGTGTTCGGGGCGGCGGTGTACTCGTTTTTGAGAAGCCGTGTTGAGATGTACGAGATAAAGCGAAACCCCGAAAGCTACAGAACCGACTATATCGACAGATACAAAAGGGAGTATGCGGGTATCGAAAGCGCAAAAAAATGTGCTTTATGCATTGACGATAGCCGCGGCTGTTGCATTAACTGTCGGGTTAGAACAATGGGACAAAGACCTTCACCGTTATGAGGGTCACGGCTTTGAATATATGAACGGCTATTCGACAACCGATTTCAAGGGTTATCATGTGTACGATTTCCCGGGCAAGCTTGCAAAATTGGGCCATAAGTCACCGTTTATCATTAAAAATGAAGCCGATATGCCTATACTTGACGGCGCTGAGGCGTGTTATCCGCTTTACAGTGCGGCGGCAAAGGCCGTATATAAAAATATAGCAAAAACAGAAAAAAAATATAACAGAATTTACGGCGATTACGGTTATAACGGTAAAATAGTCACGTTTTCAAACAGCAGCAAGGGCTATGAACGCCTTATAAGGGGCGATGTTGATATATTTTTCGGCGCGCGCCCATCACGGAAACAAAAGGAAAAAGCCGCGGAAAACGGCGAACAGATAATAAGCATACCTATCGCAAAGGAAGCCTTTGTTTTCTTCGTTGAAAAGAACAACCCGATAACAGATATATCTTCGGATGATTTAAGGAAGATATACAGCGGCGAGATAAAAAACTGGAGCGAACTTTGCGATTACGATAAAAAGATAATCGCCTTTCAGCGCCCCGAAAACTCGGGTTCGCAGGTGATGATGCGCTTTTTTATGGGTGATGCAAAGCTGAAAGCGCCTTTGACCTATGAAATGGGCATGGGTATGGGCGATGTTGTGACAAAAGTCGCGCAGTATGCCGACGATGAGGGCGCTCTTGCCTATTCTTTCCGCTATTTTGTGGAGGAATTGGGACAGGAGAAAAATGTGAAGATATTGAGTGTGGACGGCGTTGCTCCCACGCTTGAAAATATCGAAAACGGCACTTATCCCATACTTGCCGATCTGGTATGTGCCAAGCTTGAAAGCAACAAAAAAGCAAATACCGATAAAATGATAGATTTTATGCTGTCCGAGGACGGCAAAACGCTGATAAGAAAAACAGGTTATGCACCCGTAAAAAGCGGCAGAACGGAAATACGGGAAATTACCGTTATAACGGAAGAAACGACGGAGGACTAAAATAAGAATAAAATGGAAAGAGAGTTTTTTATAAGCAGTGAAATATATGCTTCCGCCCATGCCGTGTCGGAGATAATAAGGGATATTTGTGAAAAAATAGACGAAAGAAATTTTACCGTATCGGAATTTTGCGAGGGTATAGACGATATCGGCGTGATAGTAAACTGTTTCCCGAAAAATATGATGGAAGCAGGCTGGGGCAAGCCGAGAAAATACATAAGCTACAAAAACAGGTCTGCGGATATTCGTCTGCCGATACCTTATGACGATTTTATAGCAGCCGACAGTGATAAAAAATATCTTATGGTCGTGAAAAATATAGTCGTTTCGCTTGAAGTGATAGAGCAGAGGTGTAATAAAAGCAAAAGAGCGGCTTTTGACAGTAAGGGGATGATAAAAAAATTTTTGGATAAACTCGGCGTTACTGTGACAGAACTTGATGGGATAAACGGTGTTGAAGAAATTTAGTGATGAAAGGTGAGCGGTATGGAAAAAAAGCGATATAAAGAATACAACAGAGGAAAAGGGCAGGACAAGCCAAGAGAAAAAAGAGAAGAAAACTTTGACCCCGCGGAAAACTACCAGCTTGAGGGCAGAAATCCCGTGCTTGAAGCGTTAAATCACGACAGACCCATTGACAAGATATTTGTCAAAAAGGGCGAGATCGAGGGTACTTTGAAAGTTATTGTTGCAAAAGCGCGTGAAAAGGGGATACCCGTGCAGGAAGTTGACAAGGTGAAGATGGAACATCTTACACGCAGCAACAACAATCAGGGTGTTATAGCGGTTTGTCCGTCGCACGAGTACTGCGAGGTCAGCGATATTTTGAAAAATGCCGCAGATAAGGGCGAAAAGCCGCTTATCATCATTCTTGATGAGATAACCGACCCGCATAATCTGGGTGCGGTCATAAGAACAGCGGAGTGCTGCGGCGCTCACGGCATAATAATACCGAAAAGGCGCGCTGTCGGGCTGACGGCTATCGTAGGCAAAACATCTGCGGGTGCGGTGGAATATATGCCCGTTGCAAGAGTGACGAACCTTGCACGCACCATAGAGGACTTAAAGAAAGAGAATATCTGGGTAGCCTGTGCCGATATGGGCGGCAGACTGTACTACAACTCGCCGCTTGACGGTGCGCTTGCCATCGTTATTGGCAACGAGGGCGAGGGCGTGAGCAGGCTTATTAAGGAAAAATGCGATTTTACGGTCGGTATACCTATGAACGGAAAAATAAATTCACTCAATGCCTCGGTCTCCGCTGCGCTGATAATGTATGAAGCGGTAAGACAGAGAAAGGCAGCCAAACAGTGATAAACTGCGCCAAAGGTGAGGCAGAGGTCTGCGGAATACGAATATCATTGACTTTACGAAATATAACGAAAGAGGAACAAAATGACAAATGATTATCTGCTTGTTGACGGGTATAACATAATTTTCGCGTGGGACGAGCTTAAAAAGCTTGCCGAGGACAATCTCGACCATGCGCGCGAAAAGCTGATAAACACTTTGAGTAATTATCAGGGTGTCAGAAAATGCAATTTAATAATAGTTTTTGATGCCTATATGGTCAAAGGCAGCGTGGGCAGTGTTATAAAGCAGGGCAATGTCTATGTGGTATACACAAGGGAAGCGGAAACGGCGGACTCATACATAGAGCGCACAACGGCGCTTTTAAGGCGTGACGGCGCGGTTTTTCCTTTTGGAAAAGAAAGCGGGGACCCGCATAAAAAGAACAATATACGGGTCGCCACTTCGGACGGTCTTGAACAGGTGATAATAATGAGTCAGGGCGCTGTCCGTGTTTCCGCAAGTGAGCTGTATGACGAGGTACACGTAGTAAATAAGCATATCCGCGGACATATCGACCGCATCCGTCCCGTCAAGAATAATATGCTGATCGACAACCTTGACCCCGAGGCGGCTCAATGGCTTGAAAATCTGCGCAGGGAAAAGTAGCATTAAACAAGGGGAGTGAAAAATTGGAAGATAAGTTGGTTTTTAAAAATTATGAAACGCTGGAGGACAGCGAACTCATAGAGAAGATAAAATCGGGCGATATGCTTGCACAGGAATCGCTGATAGACCGCTACAAAAAAGTGGTGCGCATAAAAGCGCGCGGCTATTATATACTCGGCGGCGATACCGAAGATATAATACAGGAGGGTATGATAGGTCTGTATAAGGCTATACGCGATTTTGACATACAAAAACAGGTCAATTTCTACAGCTTTGCCGTTTTGTGCATAACGCGGCAGATACATACCGCCATAAAATCTGCAAACAGGCAGAAGCATATACCTCTGAATTCGTCTTTGAGTCTTGACCGCACGGTCTTTGAAGAAAATGATGATTTCACCTATCTTGAAACATTGGCAAACAGCGAGGTGTCAAACCCCGAAAACCTTGTGATAAGCAACGAGAACAAGAACAGTCTTGAAAGAAAGATAAGCGACTCTTTGAGCTCGCTTGAAAAAAATGTGCTCTCGCTCTATCTCAGGGGCAAAAGCTATGCGGAGATAGCCAATATAATAGGCAAGGACGAAAAAAGCATAGACAATGCCCTGCAAAGGATAAAGAAAAAAATAATAAAGATATTGGATAAAACGGGTTGAAACAGAATTATGGCTAAAGAAAAAGACGTAAAAACAAACGCTATGCGTATACTCGATAAAAACAAAATTAATTATAAGGTCAACACATATGAATGTGAGGAGTTCCATGACGGTGTGAGCGTTGCGAATATGCTCGGTCAGGACCCCGATATGACTTTCAAGACCCTTGTTACACAGGGCAAAAGCGGCGATTTCTTTGTTTTTGTCATTCCCGTGAACAGGGAGATAAACTTAAAGGCGGCAGCTGCGGCGGTCGGTGAAAAATCGGTCGAGATGATACACGTAAAGGATATAAACAAAATAACGGGCTATATCCGAGGCGGCTGCACGCCGATAGGTATGAAAAAACAGTTTGTCACGGTCGTGGACAATACCGCGAAAAACTTTGACGAAATAATAATAAGCGGCGGCAGGATAGGCTCGCAGATATTCCTTGCGCCAAAAGATCTTGCTGCGGTCACACGCGCAAAATATGCCGATATTCTTGCGGAACAGACGGAATAAGGAGGAAGAAATGTCAAAAAAACTCGGTATCATTTGGTTTTTTATACACTTTGCACTTGAAGTTGTATGTTATCAGTTTTATACGCAGTTTTTCCAAAACGGCGCCTATGCAATGGTGCTTATGATCGTCTATGACGTGCTTGCATTTCTGCCGCAGCTGTTTATAGGCGGCTTTGCGGAGCGTATGGAGAAAATGCAGGTCGGCAAGATCGGCGCTATGCTTGTGCTTTTAGGCAGTCTGAGCATTATTTTCAGCGGCGGTCAGAAACTTATTATTGCGGGCTTCGTGATCTTGTCGCTTGGCAATGCCTTTGTTCACGTAGGCGGTGCAAAAGCCACTCTCGGCACCTGTGCAAATAAAATAAGTCCTTCTGCAATATTTATTGCGGGCGGCTCCTTCGGTGTTATAACGGGCAAACTTCTCGGCAGCTCGGGAAAGCCGTTTCTGATAGGCTTTGTTGTTATGTCGGCAGGTACGCTGCTTATGTTTGTTGCGGATAAAATGTTTGAGCGCGCGGAAAAATATATCCCCCTTATGAATATGGCGGATGAAAACAAAAATGTCGGCGTTGTTATAATGCTTGCCTTTTTCGTTGTGGGCTTCCGCGGTCTTTTAAGCTACGGTATACCTATGACATGGAACCGCGGCTGGCAGGAAAATCTGCTGCTGTTTTGTATGATGGGCGTAGGCAAGGCGCTTGGCGGCATACTTTCGGATATGGTCGGCGCAAAAAAGACCGCCCTTGTCTCAACGGCGCTTTCGCTGCCGTTTCTGCTTCTCGGCGATAAGGTGATGTGGGTGTCGCTTGTGGGCATTGCATTGTTTTCAATGACAACGGCAAGCACATTGGGCGTACTCGTTTCCGCAGTGCCCGAACATCCTCTCACAGCTTACGGCGTTAGTGTGGCGGGGCTTCTGGCAGGCACTCTGCCCGTATTTTTCACACCCGTTAAGAATTTTGTGTCAAATGCGGTGTTTCTTTCGGTGCTTACCGTTATCTGCTTTGCCGCACTTGCATATATAATGAAGAAAGATGTTAAGATAAAACAGACAGGAGGCTGATATTATGCTGAATTTTGCAAAGAACTTTATTGATGTGATCTATATCCCGCCAGAACAGCTGACGGAGGTGCAGACGGCGGTACCGATAATAAATGATACGGTAACGAGCACGACCACACTGGGCGAGATGCTGAATACCGCCATTGCCGTACTGATAGGCGTGTTTTTCGCCGCAGCGGTAATATCGGTCGCCGTTTTTGCCGTCAAAACCTCAAAAAGCCGCAAAGCAGCGGAGAATAAGGCTTGATAAGGGGTCTTGCATACGCGCTTGCGCTTACATGGCTGACCGAGGGCATAGTCACGCTTTTGCTGACACGCAGAAAAAGTTTTGTGCTTTATAATTTTTGGTGCAATGCGCTCACAAACCCTCTTATGAATGTTCTCGGCATTGTTTTGATGTATAAAATGCCGCAGTTTGATATAAGAATATATTATACGGCGGCGGAAACGGCGGTCATTCTTTCGGAGACCACGCTTTATGCCTTTTTTGACAAAAAACGACATTCAAAAAAATTCTACTTTCTGCTCTCGCTTGCGACAAATGCCGCTTCGCTTGCTTTCGGCGCGGTTTTGTCAAAATATCGTTTATGGTGAATATTGCTTGTAATAATCACCCGCTTTTGCGCCAAAATAATAGTGTATTGCAGGGTATCTGCATACGAAAATGCCTTTTTGGCATTGCAAAAGGAGGGTTTTATATGAACAGCAGCAGAGGACTGGACATCACTGCTATCACCCTTGTTATTATCGGTGCGATAAACTGGGGCTTGATAGGCTTCTTCCGCCTTGACCTTCTCTCGGAGATATTCGGCGGTCAGACAGCGCTTGTGAGCAGGATAATCTATGCGCTTGTGGGTCTTGCGGGCTTGTACACTTTTACCATGTACGGCAAACTCAAGGACAGTCACGATAATATGTAAAAGCCGTCGGGCAGAATAAACAGCGGGTCGGCGATATGCCCCGAAGTGGGTCGGTATCGCACAAGCCCGTTGTTTTTTTGTGCAAAGATCAACGAATGTACACAAGTTTTAAAAGATGATTAAAACCAATTGTAAAAAATGCTTAAAAAAATTTAAAAAAAAGCTTTTCAAATCATAAATTTTTTGTTATAATATAAAAAGAGGATAGTTTGACCCCTAAAAGGTGATTTTGTTTTTACAGTTTGTTTAAATTATTGTATCATTTTTGTGTCATTTTACGGTTTTTTTAAAAAATCCGTAAAAAATGTATAAAAATTTTCAAAAATCTATTTACAAATTAGTAAAAATAGGTTATTCTATATATAGGTCAAATTATTGCACAGAATTACTGTGTTAAAAAAACTATACAAAAAACCTACAAAAAAAACTTAACCAAAAAAGAAAGGGGATTAAAAATGAAGAAAAAACTTATCAGATTGACGAGCATGGGTCTCGCTGCTGTGATGACTTTCGGTCTTGCCGCTTGTACAGGCAACGGCGGTGGCGGCAGCAATGGCGGCGGTTCCGCAAGCCTTGAGTACTCCAAGCCCGATTCGATCAAAATGACATTCGACACCTGTATGACACCCGAAAACGGCGTTAACGATGTTTGCGCAAAGTATGAGGAACTTACAGGCATCAAGCTTGAGCTTGAGAAACCCGACCATGCAAAGTACTATGAGAAGATCACTCTCTCCTTCGCATCGGGCAATCCTTCGGATGTTATTGAAATGGGTTCGACATACTATCCCGAAAATGCTAACAACGGCGCTCTCTGGGATATGACGGACGCATGGGAAAACACTACGGCTCACTGCAAAGAGATCATTGACGAATCTTATGTTGATGCTCTTAAGATGGACGTAAGAGACGGCAGCGGCATGAGACTGTACGGCTTCCCGACAGTTGCCGGCAACGGTACTATTACTTATGTAAGAGAAGACTGGTTAAAGGATGCAGGTATGGATCTTCCTACAGATTATGACGGCTTCATCAAGATGCTCCGTGCATTCAAGGAAAGAGGCTCAAACGGCAAGACACCCGGTGCTATTCCTCTTACTGCAGCAGGTCTTCTTAACAACGGTGAAACACCTTATGACATTTATTTAAGAGAATTCTATCAGGATGCTATCCCCGATTTCTATCAGAAAGAGGACGGCACATGGGCTGACGGTTTCTCCGAACCCGAAATGGCAGCAGCTCTTACAAGATTCCGCGAAGCTTTCGCAGAAGGTCTTATCGACGGTGAAGTCGTAACAAACAAGACTTCAACTTGCCGTGATAAGTTCAACTCGGGTCTTGTTGGTGCATTCAACTACTGGGCTGGTATGTGGGATGCTAAGCTTGAAGATAACACACCCGGCGCTACACTTCTTCCTATGCCCGCTATCAAGGAGACAGGCGGCTATACGGAGCGTGTACCTACCGCTTTGGTTATCACAAACAACTGCTCCAACCCTGTTGGTGTATTTGAAGACCTTATCATGTACTCACATGACGGCGGCGAAGGTCAGATGCTCTTCACACGCGGTGTTGAAGGCGAGCACTATGAAGTTAAGGAAGACGGCACAACAGTTGCTTTGAAGTATCTTGAAGATCCTACAAAGGATGTTGAAAAGTCATTCTACGCTCCCGAGCTTTCAATCACAAAGTGGGATGATCCTATCAAGCTTGATCCTCGTGTTGAGAATTCACTTGAAGTATTCCGTTCAAACAGAAAGTTTGCTACGGTTCCCGTTGTTTCGGATGTTATCTCCGACAGCCTTGCAAACCTTAACGTAATCAAGGGTGAAGTTTGCGCTAACGTTATCCACGGCAACCTCACTGTTGATGAAGGTATGGAAAAATACAACAAGGAAGCTGCTCCTTATGTTGAAGCTATCCTTGCTGACTTAAACGGTTGATTTTGATTAATCATTTGATCTTTTAAGTATTTTTGCAGTCCCTGTATGTTTTACCAAACAGGGACTGTATTAACCAAAAAAATCAGAAAGGATGATTAAGTATGGCAAAAGTAAATGTCGATACTCTCGTAGTTAAAAAGCCGCCTTTGGGCGTAAGAATGTATAAGTACAGATATTTCTATCTTATGGCTTTGCCTGTAGTTATTCTGCTGCTTATTTTCTATTATTGGCCTATGCTCGGTATCAGATATGCTTTCTCTACATATAAGTTAAAGCACATCACCAGCGGTCAGGGTCCCGATTATTCAACGGGCATTGGCAACTTCCAAAAGCTTTTTACAGACCGTTTCTTCCTTGATGCATTCAGAAACACTGTAATCCTGAGCTTCTGGAACCTTGTTTTCGCAACAGTATTCACAGTTATTGTTGCGCTTCTTATCAACGAAATCCAGGCAGAGTGGGGCAAGAAATTTGTTCAGACAGTTCTTTACCTTCCACACTTCCTTTCATGGGTTGTTGTTGCATCTATCTTCACACTTATCCTTTCGGCAGGTTCAGATGCAACAGGTGTAGATACATCAACAGTTGGTTTTATCAACGCTGTTTTCTTAAAGCTTGGCATCATCAGCAAACCCGTGTCTTTCCTTACGGAAAAGTCAACATGGCGTCCTGCATGGTACATCATCCAGCGTTGGAAAGAAACAGGCTGGGGCACAATTATCTATCTTGCAGCTTTATCGGGTATCAGCCCCGACCTTTATGAAGCAGCCGAGATCGACGGTGCAGGCAGATTAAAACAAACATGGTACATCACTCTTCCGAGCCTTATGAACACTATCCTTATCGTGTTCATCCTTAACCTTGCGAAGATCCTTAACGTATTTGAATCTGTCTTCGTTCTTTACAACGAACTCGTTTACTCTGTATCTGACGTTATCCAGACTTACACATACCGTAAAGGTATCCAGGGCAACGACTACGGCTATTCAACAGCTATCGGTCTGTTCAAGTCTGTAATTTCTCTGTTCCTTGTTACAGGTGCTGACTATGTAGCAAAGAGGATCAGAGGTTATGGTATTGTATAAGGAGGCGATATTGTTATGAGTACAAAATTCAGTTTTAAAAAGGGTTACAGAGCTCGTGCAGTATTCGTTATCTGTAACGTAATATTCTTTGTTTTCATGATGGTCTGCATGATCGTACCTATCATCAAGATCCTTTCCGACTCTTTGATGAACCATACGGTTTACGGTCTTCAGCTCATCCCCGATGAATTCAACCTTATCGCATATAAAGACATTTTCTCACAGGATTCCTTGAGAAGACCTTTCTTTATTTCGATATACACAACACTTATGACTACTTTTCTGGGTCTTCTTGTTTCCACCATCGGTGCTTACATCCTTATCCAGAGAGAAATGCCCGGCGTTAAGTTCTTCGGTTATATGCTTATGTTCACTATGATCTTCAACGGCGGTCTTATCCCTACATTCCTTGTTATGAAGAAGCTCGGTCTTCTTAACTCTCTTTGGGCAGTTATCTTACCTATGGCGCTCAACGTATCTAACCTGGTACTTATGCGTTCATTCTTCGAGGGTCTGCCTACAAGCCTTTTCGAGGCTGCCGAGATCGACGGCTGTACTCCTATCGGTACATTCATCAAGATCGTGCTTCCTATTTCAAAGGCTGCTCTTGCATCTATCGGCCTGTTCTTCGCGGTTGCTGCATGGAGTGAATACTTCCACTATGTAATGTACATCAGTGATACAAAGAAGTATAACTTCCAGTACAAACTGCGTGACCTTTTCGCTGATAAGATAGAACAGTCGGACGGTATAAACATCAACGTTAAGACTCTTCAGTCTGCCGCTATCATCGTTTCTATCGTTCCTTTCATGTTCATCTATCCTTTCTGCCAGAAGTACTTTATGACAGGTATCACAATGGGTGCTGTTAAGGAATAATAAAAAAATGAGTTCGTTACGGATCTCAATATGTAAATTCAAAGGCTGCCGCAATATGGCAGCCTTTTTTCTATTTTTCTTTTGGTCTGAATATCACCGCTGCGGCAAATGCACTCACTATAGCCGCGGCTATACCGCCTGCGCCTGCTTTTATGCCGCCTGTCAGTATTCCAAGCGCACCGACACTGTCTATCTCTTCTTTAACACCCTTTGCAAGCAGGTTTCCGAACCCGGGCAGAGGCACATTCGCACCTGCGCCTGCAAAATCAGCAAGTTTCTCGTACCACCCCAGACCTCCGAGAATACACCCGACTACCACGAATAATACCAATATCCTTGCCGAAGTCAGCTTTGTCTTGTCTATAAGTATCTGACCTATCACACATATCAGTCCGCCTACCGCAAATGCCTTTAAATATTCCATTTCACCGCCTCGCTTTCTATCGCCACCGCATGCGCTATGCCTGCTATGCTTTCGCCCTCGTTTATCGAATCCGTACTCATCAGCGCACCCGTGGGAATAAAAAGAATACGCTTTAAAGCGCCGCTTTTCAGCTTCCTGTAAAGCATACCTCCGAAAACAGCCGCCGAACAGGCACAGCCGCTGCCGCCAGAGTGCGTGTCCTGTGTTTCGCGGTCAAACATCTCTATGCCGCAGTCACTGTACTGTTTGGAAATATCAAGCTTCTTTTCATCCAATAACTGCAAAAGCAGGTCTTTGCCGACATACCCCAGATCTCCCGTTATAATAAGGTCGTAATGATCGGGATGCCGCCCCGTGTCACAAAAATGCGCATATATGCAGTCCGCTGCGGCAGGTGCCATTGCTGCACCCATATTGGATGAATCCTTGACACCGTAATCGACGATCTTACCCGTAGTCACGGCTGTTATATAGGGTGGTTTGTCGGCATTTGATACCATTGCCGCACCGTCACCCGTTACGGTGTAAGTGGCGGTAGGCGGCCGCTGATTGCCAAGCTCAAGCGGAAAACGGAACTGCCGCTCCGCACTGCAAAAGTGGCTTGATGCCGCTGCGATAACATTTTCCGCACCGCCGCTGTCAACAAGTACCGCCGCAAGGCTCAAAGCCTCGCCAAAGGTAGAACAGGCACCGAAAATGCCGAAAAACGGTATCTCCAGATCTCGTATGCCGTAGGTGGATGCACAGCATTGGTTGAGCAGGTCGCCCGAAAGAATGTAATCGGGCTTTGCGGTGCATTTTTTCATAAGCAGCTGTAAGTTTTGCTTTACTATAGCTATTTCAGCCGCTTCCCAGCTTTTTTGTCCTGCCATATTATCCTTTAATATTTGGTCGAAATACTTGCCCAAAGGTCCTGCGCCCTCTTTTGTGCCGACCGTGACCGCCGTTTCAAGCACAGAAACGGGGGACGAAAAGACCATAGTCTGTTTGCCGATATGTTTTGCCATAGCTTACCTCCCGAGAAAATAGTAAAATATGCCGACAATGACGGAAGTCAGCGTGCCGTAGAGTATGACGGGCCCTGCAATAATGAATATCTTTGCGCCGACACCCAGGATAAAGCCCTCCTGCTTGAACTCCACCGCAGGCGAGGTGACCGAGTTTGAAAAGCCCGTTATGGGTACGATAGAGCCTGCGCCCGCAAACTTGCCTATTTTGCTGTATATGCCAAGCCCCGTCAGCAGCGAGGCAGCGGCAATGAGGATAACGGAGGTGAGAGTGCCCGAAGTCTTTTCGTCAAAACCGCTTGTCAGCATAAAATTTGTGATAAACTGCCCGATAACGCAGATAAGACCTCCCACAAAAAATGCTTTTATACAGTTTTTTAAAATGGGACTGTCGGGCGAAGCCTTTTTGACCATCTGCGAATATTTTTGCTTTATGTTTTCCATATAAAACTCCTTTCCGAAAAATAAAATAAGGTAAAATAAGGAAAAATCAAGTACGCAGGTATAAAAAACGGCCTGCGGCTTAATCCACAAAAAATCCCGGTACGGTATAATACAGCACCGAGCCTACAAGTTTTCCGACCGCCAATGCAGTCACAAAATACTTTATCCCCTTTTTCAGCCTGCCGCGCCTTGCAAGTATCGGTATCACATCCAGCACTTCCGCAAGCGATACCGCAAGACAGCCGTAAAATACACCTGTCAGCAGCATCAGAAACATTGCGGCAGGCACGCCTATAGGCAGATACCAATTATACATCAGGTACAGTGTGCCCGAAATACCGCCGATTATTATACCCGTTTCGTAAGTGCGTATCTTCTCTTTTGTGCCCGTTTTCTGCGCTATGCGCGGCACAACACCGATGATCGCAATAAATGCGAATACCGCACCCGCGATCACCACGCCCGAACCAAACCCAAGCGTTATAAAAATCAGAATTTTAATAATCTCCATTGTTCAGCCCCAAGATAATTATTTTTAATTATTGCCGCCGTTCTTCCTCTGTGCGTTCAGGGTGTCGATGATATTATCGGTAACGTCGCTTTCGTAGGTCGACATCTCCACCTCGATAGGCGTAGGGTCGGAGGTCAGCTTTTTGCCCGTAAAATGATTGAAGAACACTATTATCCCGACCGCAAGCCCGATAGAGTAGGGCAGATGTATCACCGCAGGGTTTATACTTCTGCTGCCGAAGAATATGCGGTAATAGGTCTCGAATACGCGCGACATCTGAGCATCGGAGTGAAAACTCATTATTGCCGTTGCCGAACCCGAGGCAAGCATCAGTGTCACAAGTGCGGTCTTTATAAACAGCTTTATGCCGCCCTCGTGTTTTTTCGGCGAATCATATTCTATCACCGTGTCGGTCTCACCAACATTGCTGATGTCAAAATTCGGGAAAGCCGCACTGATTTTTGCGATGATATCGGTCACGGATACAAGATAGCTCTTATCCTCTGTTACCTCGGCTATTTTCAGCGCCTTTACACGCTTTTCAATATCTTTCGGCGCAACTATCTCCGCAATGTCGCCTATTTTTACACTGCCTTTTGCACTCGCCTTTTTTACGGGCTTTATATATATGGTCATTGTGTTGTCACCACTCTCACAAAAGTACCGTTCTGCGGCTCGAATGTGGGAGGATGTGTGCGGTTGAAGATATAAATGCCTGCAAGTGCCGCAAGCAGTATCAGTATAAGCAGAATATTCAGCTTCATTTTTGTCACCCCGTATATTAATCTAATTCGCTGACTATAGTTTGCCGCATACGGTTTTTTTTATGCGTAACATATACCGCTTAAAATTAATAAACTGAAAAAAAGGGGAAAGGAGGGCGAAAAATATGCTCGGTAAACGCGCTTCGGAGCTTTACAGGCGCGGTGAAAGCTGCTCCGCCTGCATTTTGAAAGCCTATGAGGATGTATACGGGATGAGGCTGCCCAAAGATTATTATAAGATCTGCCCGGGCATAAACAACGGTTTCGGCACGGGCGGAATGTGCAGTGCCGCGGTTGCCGCTGTGATCGTGCTTGCGTACCGCCTGCGTGACGAAACGATGATAAAACAGGCGCGCATATATTTTCTGACGGCAGTTAACGAAAAACTTAAAAGCACGTCATGCGGCAGATTGAAAACCGATTGCAGGACAGCTGTTTTTGAATGTGGAGAGATACTTGAAGAAACGATAGATAAGTTTGAGAAAGAATAAAAAAAGAGCGGCCGCACTGTGATAAGTGCGACTGCCCATTTTACACGGGTGATGTTCCGAAGGAACTCACTAAATATTATTTCTTTTCCACAGGCATCATAAAGCTGCCGTTGAGTGTTTTTTGCAGTACATTTGTCGCATCGTTTGCGGTCACGCCGCTTTCGCCGTCAACATCACAGCGTGTTTCAAACTTCTCATCGACTGCGAGCGCGCTCTTGTTGAGAACATACTGCAATATCATTGCCGAATCGTTTGCCTCTATTTTGCCGTTTGAGTCCGCATCGCCGTAAAGTATGTCTTCGGTCGGTGTGGGTATATCTGCATCGGGAAGTGTGGGCGGTATTTCCGCGCCGTCATATTCGGCAACTTCTATATAATAGAAATCCACATTGGACTTGGGTGCGATAGTGTAGGTGCCTGCCTTTAAAAGCTCGATAGTGGTCAGCACATCGTTGCCCTTGTTGCCCGATTGGAATGTGCCGTGGTAAACAGCATCGGGTTCTGCGGAATTTGTGACCTCCATACGCACGGGAGAGTTTGCGGTGCTGCTTGCTATCATTGTAAGCTTTGCCTGCGAACTTGTGGTAAAGGTAATGTTGCCGCTTGAAGAAAAGCTGCCCGAATAATTATATTTTTCGGTGCCGCGGTAGCCGGAAGCGGTGTTTGATTTAAGGCTTATGCTGCCCTTGAAGAAATCACCCGTGCCGTCTTTACCGCCGAATGCCGATGCACTGCCGCTTGTTTCGGGGTCATAGTAATATACGTTTGTTATATTGCCCTTTGCTTCGGGAGCCGCAATATCTTCCAACTCGGGATAAACCGTGTCTTTGAGTGTGCCTGCGTTGTAAAAAGCGTTTGCACGCGCATCTTCGGGGCTTTCAAGCAGATAGTTCTTTGCTGCGATATAGCCCGAAGCATCAAAGTTATTGTAGGTATAGCCGCCTGCTTTTGTGGTGTAATCATCGGCTGTGAGCCTGTATTCACGGCTCGGTGCTACAAAGTAGTCAATGCCTTCAAGACTTTCCCATGTGTTTAAAAGTATGTTGTTATATGCTTTGATAACGCCGCCGTCGTTGCTTGAAAACTTGGATGCAAAGCCGCCCTGCGAAGATGTCAGGAAAGGCGAGGACGCATCCTCGAAGAAGTTGTTTTCGGCAAAAATGCTTGCGTTGCAGGTGCAGCCTATGCCATAGGCGGTAGTGCCGTAGTAATAGTTGTTGTAGGCATGGATATTATGCCACCTTACGCGCGGTGTTCTCTGACCCGTGTGGTCAAAGTAATTGTGGTGGAAGGTGATATTGCCCGTACTTTCACGGCTTGTTGAACTTGAACCGATAAGCGATGTCTTGTCGGTGTTTTTAAAATGGTTGTAGCTTACCGTGACATTGTTGCATTCACGCAGATCGCAGGAACCGTCGCCGTGGAGCTTGTCTCTTTCGGCTGTGCTGTCCTTGGGGTTGTAGCCCGAATAAAAGTCGTTGTTATGTATCCAGAGTTTTGTCGATTTTTCAAAACCGATGGCATCCTCGATGTAATCGCGGAAAGAAAGATTGCGGAACTCGGTGTCTTTATTATCGCCCGAACCGATACCCCAGCCGACAAAGCCCGAACCCGGACCTACGCCCTCGATGGTAACGCCGCAGGTATTTTTCCACATACCCGGAGAAGTGTCACTTGAACTTAAGGGTGTTACCTCGCCTATAACGCGCAGAATTACGGGCTTTTTGCCGTTAAGGCTGTCAAAACCGCTTAAAATGCTTTTGATATTTTTGTTATTGTATACGTTTTTCTTGTTTTCTTCCGTAACGTAGATTATAAGCGCATCATCGGGGACCGTGCCGTCTGCGTTGTATGCGCCCGGGGCGTTGTTTGTGCCGTCAAAAGCAAAGCCCGAACGGTCAAAAGGCGCAGGTTCCGCACTGAAATTGCATTTTTCGGAACCGTCTGTGGCTTCAAGCGTGATCTCATATTCCGTGTTGCCTTTCAGACCGAGGATGTCGAGGCGGTATTTGCCCTCGCTTACCTCTCGGATAAGCTCCGCATCGACGGTTTTGACGTCTGTTGTGCCTTTTTCCCGATATGTGGCTTTATATGTCTTGTTGGGCGTACTTTTCCATTCGGCATATGTCGATTCGTACCATGAGCCGATGTTGAGCATCTCTGCATCTTCCGCCTGAACGGAAACTATGCCGAATGAGCCGAATACCATTGCTGCCGACAGCAGTGCCGACACAAATCTTGCTTTAAATTTTTTCATTGCATTTTTCCCTCTTTTTTTATAAATATTTTACTCTATTATCTCATATTCAAACTCACTTGTAAAGTCATTTTCCAATCCTTTTGTGATATAAATTTTCTTATCCGAAGTCTGTATGATAAAATCAAAGTTTTGGCTGCTTTTTTGGTATTCCTTTGCCTTTTCAAGCCCCATTACGTAAAGCGCGGTGGAAAGACCGTCGGCGAGCCTGCCCGAATTTGCCACTATCGTTGCCGAGATCACGCCGCTTTCGGCGGGACAGCCTGTTTTCGGGTCGATTATATGATGATATATTTTGCCGTCCTGTTCAAAAAAACGCTGATAGCCGCCGGATGTGATGACCGCTTTTTCGTTGACTGCGAGCACGCCGATAAACGGGTGTTCTTCATCCGTTTCGGGGTTTTGTATGCCTATTTTCCACTTGCTGCCGTCGGGTTTTGTGCCGAGGGTCTGAACATTGCCGCCAAGAGAAACGATGGCGGAGTTTATGCCGTTCTGCCTGAAAATGTCGATAACGCGGTCGGAAGTGTAGCCCTTTGCAATGCCGCCGAGGTCAATAAGCATATCATCGGGCTTTTCTATTGTGTTGTCTTTTATTTTGACCCTGTCATAGCCTACTTTTTCAAGAGCTGCCGCTATTTCCTCCGCTGTGGGTACGCGGTACTGCTCGTCAGTGAAGCCCCAGGCTTCCGTAACGGGTGCGACCGTGATGTCAAAGGCGCCGTTTGTGCTTTTGCCTGTTTCAAGTGCAGATGAAACAAGGTCGAGTGTCTCGGCGGATATGTTTTCGGTCTCGCCGTGGTTTATACGGTAAATATCGCTTTTTTCATTCGTTTTCGCAAACAGCGCATCAAGACGGTTTATCTCCGTTTCGGCTTTTTTCAGGGCAAGGTTGTTCGTGCCGTACATTTTAAGATCCATTACGGTGTCCATTGCGAATATCTCGGAAGAGAATTCCCGATCGGAAACTGAAGAAACAGGGGACTGCGCCGTTTCGGGAGACTGCGAACAGCCCATAAAAAGCGCAAGCGAAAGCAAAATTGCGGTAAGTTTAAGTTTCATAGCTTTTTTTGGTTAGTCCTTTCATACTGTGTTATATTGATTTTATCATTATGAGGGTGAAAAGTCAACACGGACAGAGGCGGCTTTTGAGCTTTTGTGCGCTTGTTAAAAATATTTGTTTTTTTTGTGTAATTTTCGGTAAGTTTTTCAAAAACTTAATCTTGATTATACGGATGATTTTTTGTATACAGTAATATAGGATATTATAGTTAAAAAA
>JAGAHK010000298.1 GCA_017627115.1 Bacillota bacterium
GGGGAGAAGCCCTGCAGCATGACAGAAAATTTGTGGTGGAGATAAAATCCGTCAACCACCGCTACAACGAAGTTACCGTCAAAATGCCGCGTGCAATGATAATGTATGAGGATGCGGTAAAAAAACTTATCGGTAAAAAGGTTTTCCGCGGCAAGACCGATGTTTTTGTCTCGTTTGAAAGCTTTTCGGACAGTGATGTGACGATAGAGTTCAACCGTCCGCTTGCCGATGCCTATGTAAAAACGCTTGGCGAGATAAACGAAAGGTATAAGCTCGATTCACCTATACGGCTTGACCTTATAGCCAAATTCCCCGATATTATCACCGTTGATAAAACCGTTGAGGACGACAACGGCGAGGTATGGGAATGTCTTGAGACCGCTTTGACGGAGGCAGTCGATAATTTCGTCGCTATGCGCGAGACCGAGGGCGAGGCGCTTAAAAAAGATATTCTCGATAAGCTTGTCGGTATAAAGGCAACTGTCGAAAAGATAGAAAAACGCGCACCTATGGTTGCGGAGGACTACCGCCAGCGTCTTATCGCAAAACTTAACGAATATGCCGAGCTTAATGTGGACGAGGCAAGGATAATCACCGAGGTGACTATATTTGCCGATAAAGCCTGCATAGATGAGGAAATAACCCGCCTTTTCAGCCATATAGAGCAGATGAAGAACATTGTCTGTGAAACGGTGGCTGTCGGCAGAAAGCTTGATTTTCTTGTGCAGGAAATGAACAGGGAAGTCAATACTATCGGTTCAAAGTCCAACGACCTTGAAATAACAAACTATGCCGTTGAATTAAAGAGCGAGATAGAGAAGATAAGAGAGCAGATACAGAACATAGAGTAATAAAAACTTGATTTAAAAATAAGGTAGATTTATGACAGTGTTTAAACCGATAAACATAGGCTTTGGCAATGTGGTCATGGCAAACAGGATAATTGCCGTCATCAGTCCCGAAAGTGCGCCCGTAAAGCGTATGATACAGGAGGCAAAAGACAGCGGCAGCATTATTGATGCCACATACGGCAGAAAGACAAAAGCAGTCATAGTAACGGACAGCGGCATAGTGCTTTCCGCGCTGCTGCCCGAGACTATATCAAGCCGCATAAGCCAGCCTGTGGATGATACAGAATAAATAGGAGAAGATGATATGTCACAGGGTAAACTTATAGTTATCTCGGGACCTGCGGGCACGGGCAAGGGCACTGTGGTCGCGGCTCTCCGTGAAAGAAAAGAATATGCACTTTCTATATCCGCAACAACACGCGCACCGCGCGGCACCGAAGCGGACGGAGTGAATTATTTTTTCAAAACCACGGAAGAATTTGAAAAAATGATAGAAAACAAAGAGTTTCTTGAATACGCCAACTTTGTCGGCAACTATTACGGCACACCTAAACAGTATGTGCTTGACAGACTTGCCGAGGGTAAAAACGTCATTCTTGAAATAGAGGTTCAGGGAGCTTTGCAGGTAAAGGAAAACTACCCCGAAGCATTGCTTATTTTCCTTTTGCCTCCAAGCAAGGAGGAATTGGAAAACCGCCTGCGCGGCAGAGCCACAGACAGCGAGGAGACTATAATAAAACGTCTTGCACGCGCAGATGAGGAGCTTGCCTTACAGGATAAATACGACTACAAAGTCGTTAACGATACCGTGGAGAGAGCGGTGGAGGAGATAGAAGGCATTATCGAAAAGGCGTGATCGGTTTTGTCGGAGAAGCAATAAAATGCGCAAAGAAAAAATAATTGAATTATATTTTATATAAAAGGAGTTTTTAAAATGTTAAGACCATCATATGCAGAATTAATGGATGTATTGAACAAGGGAACAGAGGGCAACGATGTCAAAAGCCGCTACACTGTTGTCATTGCGGCAGCAAAGCGTGCAAGACAGCTTGTTGACGGACATGAGCCTATGATCGAGGAAGACAAGATCAAGGTAGACAAGGCGCTCTCTATCGCTATCGAGGAAATGAACGAGGGCAAGATAGAGGTCGTTCCCGAGGGTGAGGGCACGGTGCTTGTGCTTAAAAAGGATGAAGAACCCGTTGTTGAGGAAACAGAAGAAACAATGGAAGATGCCGATGACGAGGGCTTTGACGGCGATGACGAAGATTTTGCCGATGATGAGGATTTCGATGACGAAGAAGCCGAAGATATGATAGAAAGTCTTTTGGGCGGCGTGTTTGACGAAGACGGGGAAGACGAGGAATAATGAACTATGCTTTGGTCGTTATTTCGGTCGCGGTAAAAACGCTTGACCGTGTGTTTTCGTACAAAGTACCCGAGGATATGAAATGCAGGCTCAAAGTCGGCATGCGCATCCATGTGCCTTTCGGCAAAGGAAACCGCAAGATAGAGGCGTATGTGATAGGACTTTCGGACAAGGTGGACTTTGACGAAAGCAAGATGAAGTATATTGCGGATATCTGCGAAAACTATCCTGTTATAAGCGAAAAACGCATAGAGCTTGCCATGAGTATGCAAAGCGACTATTATTCGACTATGAGCGACTGCATACAGTGTATTATCCCCAAAAAGGTAAAAAGCAAGACCTATAAATGTGCTTATATAGATTACGAAAATAACGATATTGAGATAATTGATGCAATTATTGCAAAGAATAATAAGCAAAGCCGCGTGCTTGAATTTTTAAGGGACGGCGGCAGCATACCCGTGAGTCATATAAAGGATTTTCTGGGTATAGATACCGCACCTATAAATGCTCTTGTAAAAAAGGGCATTGTAAAGACCGAGGAAAACGAAGTTTACCGCGGCAATTACAACCTTGCAAGAACGCTTAAGAGCCCCGGGCTTGAACTGAATGAAGAACAGAAGAATGCCGTTGCAGCCATTCTTGATGAAGATGTACGTCCCGTGCTTTTAAAGGGCGTTACGGGCAGCGGCAAAACAGAGGTCTATTTACAGGCTATAGAAAAAGTGATAAACGAGGGTAAGCAGGCAATAGTACTTGTGCCCGAAATATCGCTTACACCGCAGACTGTTGACCGCTTTACCGCACGTTTTGGCGAGAGGGTGGCGGTAACACATTCGCGTATGTCAGACGGCGAACGCTATGACCAGTGGCGCAGGGCGTGCAGCAATGAAATATCTGTGATGATAGGTCCGAGGTCTGCGATATTCACGCCCTTTGAAAAACTCGGTATGATAATAATTGACGAAGAACACGAATCTGCCTATAAAGCCGATCTCCAGCCACCTAAATACGATGCGCGCGAGATAGCTTTAAAGCTTTCGTATCTATACGGCTGCAAAATCGTTTTCGGCAGTGCAACACCTTCCGTTACAAGCTATTATATGGCGCAGAAAGGCGAATACAGGCTTGTTGAAATGAAAAACCGCGTCAATCTTTCGCCGCCCGAGATAAATCTTGTGGATATGCGCAGGGAACTTGAAACGGGAAACCGCAGCATTTTCAGCCGTGCCTTGAAGCAGGCGATAGAAGAAAATCTCGAAGACGGCAAACAGACTATATTGTTTCTGAACAGGCGCGGATATTCAACTTTTATATCCTGCCGCAGCTGCGGTCATGTTATGATGTGCAAAAACTGCAACGTCAACTATACGTATCACCGATATACCAATAAGCTTATGTGCCATTACTGCGGTGAGGAAGCGGAAGTGCCGAAACTTTGTCCCGTATGCGGCTCGGAGCATATACGTTATTTCGGTACGGGCACGCAGAAGATAGAGGATGAGATAAACAGGCTGTTTCCGACGGCGCGTGTTCTGCGTATGGATATGGACACCACAAGAACAAAAAACAGTCACACCGATATTCTGGATACATTCCGCAGCAAGGGTGCAGATATACTTATCGGCACACAGATGATAGCAAAAGGGCTGGATTTTCCCGATGTTACCCTTGTTGGCGTTATTGCGGCGGATATGTCGCTGAACCTTAACGATTATCATTCGGGTGAGATAACCTATCAACTTATCACACAGGTATCGGGGCGTGCAGGCCGTGCGGAAAGCAAGGGCAGGGTGTATGTGCAGACCTACGATCCGCAGAATTACAGTATACAGGCGGCGGTCAACGGCAGTTATGAGGACTTTTACCGCCATGAGAGTGAATTTCGCAGTCTTATGAAATATCCGCCGTTTACGAATATATTTTTTGTGCTTGTTTCGGGGGAGGATGAACAGATTGTTCACCGTGTGATCATGACTCTTTACGAAATTATGGTGCATTATAACCGCAAAAATGATTTTACTTTATTTGCCCCGACACCTGCCGTAATATCAAAAATAAATAAAAAATACCGTCACAGGATGATGGTAAAATCCGATAACGGTGAAAAAATCAGAAATTTTGTGCTGTTCTGTGTTGAAAAGCTGAGAGGGTATATGCCGCTTGACGGAGTAAGCGTGAACATTTCACTCAACCCAAACTACAGCATTTGACACAAAGGGTATGTATGCAGGTGCATAGACAACTTGTGAAATCTTTGAGCTTAAAAATTGATAAGGAGAAAGAAAAATGGCGATAAGGATAGTCAGAACATATGAAGACGAGATATTAAGAAAAAAATGCAAGCCCGTAAAGGCTTTTGACGAAAAACTGCATCTCCTGCTTGATGATATGGCGGAGACGATGTATGAAAGCAACGGCGTGGGACTTGCCGCACCGCAGGTGGGTATGCTAAAGCGTGTTGTGGTAATAGATATCGGCGAGGGTCTTTACGAGCTTATCAATCCCGAGATAATTGAAACATCTGGTGAGCAGACGGGCTCCGAGGGCTGTTTGAGCGTACCCGGCAAGGCAGGCGATGTTACTCGCCCGAATTATGTAAAAGTTCGCGCTTTTGACCGAAACGGCGATGAATATGAGATCGAGGGCGAAGAACTTATGGCGCGCGCTCTATGTCATGAGCTTGATCATCTTGACGGCAGGCTCTATACAGACCTTTGCGACGAACTTTATGATGTTCAGCCTCCTGCCGAGGAAGGCGAAGAGGAAGAAGAGACCGGGGAGTGATGTCAATGAAAGTTGTTTTTATGGGTACGCCCGATTTTGCCGTACCCACACTTGAAGCACTTATAGAAAAACACGATGTTCTGGCAGTGATAAGCCAGCCCGACAAACCTAAGGGCAGGGGGAAAAA
>JAGAHK010000299.1 GCA_017627115.1 Bacillota bacterium
ACGCCTTCCCTCGGCATTATGCAGTCCCCAACGGAATCATATATTCTGCACCTGCTGTGACATTCCTTTCCTATCTGCGTTATTTCAAGCAGTACATCATTGCATTTAAACTTTGTACCTACAGGCATTTCTTTAAAGTCATAACCCTCGACAACAAGGTTTTCACCGAATGCCCCAAATGCAACATCTGCGCCTTTTTGCCTGAACTGCTCTATCTTCTCAAACGAGAGCAGACTGACTTGTCTATGCCAATTCCCTGCATGGGCATCATTTTTTATGCCGTAGTTTTCAATAAATTCGGCGATCGGCACTTCCGTTTTTTCGGTGCCCCTTTTTTCGCTTATGCAAATAGCTTTTATTTCGCCTTTCATCTTACCTACCCTTTCCGAAGCCGCAGTTTGGGTAAACACAGTTTTCGCAGTTCAGACAAAGACCGCCCTCGCCCAAAAGCGCAAGTTCATTTTCCGTAATAATATCGTCCGCAAGCAGTCTCGGAAGAACAATGTCAAACACCGTTCTTTTTGAGTACATAACACAGCCCGGCAGACCTATTATGGGTATGTCATTCAAATATGATATCAAAAGCATTGCCCCGGGCAGCACGGGTGAACCGTAGCTCACTATCCTCGCACCCGTGTTTTTTATCGCAAGCGGTGTTCTGTCGTCGGGATCGACACTCATTCCTCCCGTGCAGAACACCATCTCGGCACCGTTTTCCACAGCCTTTAAACATTCTTTTGTTATGATCTCATCGTTGTCGGGACAGACCGCTTTATAAATTACTTCCGCTGAAAACTCCGCTAATTTTTCCTTTATGGTATCGGTAAATGTATCCTTTATCCTACCGTAAAAAACCTCGTTTCCCGTTGCGATCACCGCCGCTTTTTTTCTTTTAAGGGGCATGACAGTGAATATCGGCGCACCCTGTACCTTTTTTTGGGCTTTCGCCATTTTTTCTTTTTCTATCACAAGCGGTATTATCCTTGTACCCGCAAGTTTATCACCTTTTTTTACATATGTATTGCCGTGTCTCGATGCTATCATCATCTGTCCCTGACTGTTCACAGCAAACAGCCTTTTCTTATCGACCTTAAAAAGTCCGTCAATATCGGCAAATATATCTATTTTGCCCTCTTTTATTTCCGAAGGGTGCATTACGGTCTTATCGGCGCAAATATCGTAAAGCACAAGCGCCGCCTCGTTTTCGTGCATCATTTTTTCGTCCTTTTCAAAAACATAAAGGTTGTCCTTGCCAAGACTTAAAAGCACGGGAATATCTTTCTTCTCAACTATATGCCCCTTTCGGAATACGGCATCCTTTTTTTCACCTTTGATTATCTGCGTTATATCATGGCATAAGACATGACCGACCGCCTCTTCGGTTTTTATTGTTTTCATAAAATATCCTCTCTTTATGTTGTATAAGATCCGATCCGTTCTCTCTGTTTGCATATATTATACCAAATTTCAGAGATTAACGCAATAAAAAGGAACTAATTTTTCGGCAGATATAATTCCCATTCAAACTCATCAAGGCTTTTACGGTTTTCATATACATTGCGCTCGGCATAGGCCACAAAGAAAGCAACAAACAGTTGCTTGCATAGTTTTATGATCTGTATTATGATATAGGAGAGGTGATCTTATGGAAACAAAAAATATAATTCAGGAACTGCGAATAAAGAGCGGTATGTCACAGGAAGAACTTGCAAATCAAATTTTTGTTACACGGCAGGCAGTAAGCCGTTGGGAAACAGGTGAAACAGTCCCGAATACGGAAACGCTGAAACTGCTTTCAGAACTGTTTGATGTGTCCATCAATACGCTGCTGGGTTCTCCGAGAAAGCTGATCTGTCAGTGCTGCGGAATGCCTCTTGACGACAGCGTTATCAGTCATGAGAAAGACGGCTCACTTAACGAGGACTACTGCAAATGGTGCTATGCCGACGGAGAATATATGTACAGCAATATGGACGATTTGATCGAGGTATGTGTGAAGAATATGGTGAGCGCCGAACATTCAGAGAAAGAAGTCCGAGAATATCTGAAATCGGCTTTGCCGCAGCTTGACTACTGGAAGCGATATGATCAACTTTCGGACGGCGGAGAGTTTGAAAAATTCAAGCAAACGCTGATCGCCGAGATCAACGCATTGCAGATAGAGGGTATGCCGAAACTCAATAAACTGAATGCTCTTGTCGGCAGCTTCGTCAATTTGCCCTACAGACTGCCGAACGGGAATACCGTGAAATTTCTTGACGATAACACGACCTATCTCGGCAACCAACTTGATAGCGAGTTCGGAGGTGAACGCTGCTTCGGCGTGCTGGCAAATATGGATTTTATTCTGGTCTGCACCTACGAAAAGGACGGCAATGACCCCGAGCTTATCATTTACAAAAAGCGATAACACCAAAAATCACGGAAAAATGACTTTTGACTGATAACCTCGTAAATAAGATAAAATGATAATTCAGAGAAGAAAAAAAATGAGCGTAAGAGAAACGCTGATTTAAGGATACCAAAAATAATTTAGCGCATTTGCTTAACGGCTC
>JAGAHK010000300.1 GCA_017627115.1 Bacillota bacterium
AATTTGGTATACGCATTGACAAAGAGGGCGAATTGCTGCGGGATTATCATACCGCGGTAGGCGAAAAGCCGTATATAACAAACAGATACTACCTTTCCGATGCGATTTTTGTTGCGGGTTTTGAAAGTGAGGATAACGAACTTTTGTCAAAACTTGAATATGCACTAAAAAATCCCGTGTTTCCGCTTTTTCTCGGCAGGCGTTCCTGTCCGCCGACTATGCCGTTGGTACTGGGCATACAAGAAAAGGATATTTTGAGTGCCTTAAAAGAAGAACCGTGGCAGCTTGATGTCACAACTTTTGGCATAGCCAAAAGCCAATTGACGGGCAATTGTCCGCATCCATCTTTGCGGTTGAATGCATCAAGACAAAGAGCGTCCCTCGGGAAACTGCGCATCATTACAGACGGCACGGCAGAGGAAGCGTTTTCGGTATTGCAGGATGTACCTGTTTCTTTTAGCAAAAAACATCGTAAATTTACATGGCGCAATGTAAAAGACCACGGATACGTTGATAAAATGCCGATGACAGATATTGTAGAAACGGTTACTTTACACGATCCATTTACGGAATTGGGGTGATAAAATGTATTTATCCAGAGTATTGCTTGATACGACCGGCCGCGAGGTCATGCGTGCGCTCCATTCTCCAAGCAAATTTCACGGTGCAATAGAAAACTCTTTTAAAGGAGAAAGACAGAGAAATTTATGGAGACTTGATAACCTTAACGGAAGTTTATATTTATTGCTTTTAAGCGGTGAAAAGCCCGACCTTACCGAGTTTTGCAAACAATTCGGCACAGAAAGCGGTTGGGAAACAAAAAACTATGATACACTTGTCAACCGTATACAAAATGATATGCGCCTGCGTTTCAGACTGACGGCAAACCCGACTGTGTCTGTGTATGATAAAGACGGAAAGCGCGGCAAAGTCTGTGCGCATATAACAAGCGAATATCAAAAAAAGTGGCTTGTGGAAAAGGGAGAAAAAAACGGCTTTTTACTTGATGTTGACGAGTTTGATGTTACACAAAGCAAATGGAATAAGTTTTATAAGTCGGATAACAAAATGGTATCCATTTTATCCGTAACATATGAGGGTATATTGACGGTCAAGAATGCAGAACTATTTAAAAATGTGCTTCTATGTGGTATTGGCAGGGGAAAAGCATATGGTATGGGGCTTATGACAGTTATCGGGTGCGGTAAGACGGCGCGTAAGAGATGAAATGGTAAAGGCGCATTTGCTTGAAAGAATGGTGCATGACATAAAATTTTTATTGGAGGATGATAAAGAAACCGAGGAAAAAATAATGTATTTGTGGGATGACAAAAAGGAAACTGTAGATTTTGGAAAACAGTACGGTGGGAATGATGTCAAATGATGGTTGTGATCGTATTGTCAAACTGTCCCCAAAAGCTCAGGGGTGATTTGACACGGTGGCTATTTGAAATAGATACAAATGTATTTGTCGGAAATATGAATGCCAGAGTACGTGATGCTGTTTGGGATAGAATATGCACAAATATAAAAACCGGAAGAGCTTCTATGGCATATTCTTCGAATAACGAGCAAAAACTGGAGTTCAGAATACATAATACCGATTGGGAGCCGATAGATTTTGACGGAATAAAACTTGTGTACCGCAGGATGGAAACCAATGATGATTTTAATTATAAAGCCGCCTCAAAAGCTGCTGTATATCATAAAAACAGACTAAAGCAAAGATATACATCGGGAGAATATAATGATTTTATGATTGCGGATATTGTTATTATATCGGGCAGAATAATAAAAATGGCGGCTTTACATATTAAAAACGGCAATGAGTCGGAGAATTGTTGTTTTCTTGTAAAATGTGAAGAAACGCTTCGGCAGGATATTGCAGAACTAACGGGTGTTACAGATGAATTGCTTGTCAGCAAAGGTATGACAATAAAAGACGCATTGACAAAGTTTGGCGAATTTTGCGGCGGTAAGCGTATTGTCGGACATAATATAAATTCTGTTGTGCGTTATGTTCAAAAAGAGTGTGAGATAAATGGTATTCCGATTTTTAGAAATCAATTGACGGATACTATGAGGCTTGCAAGAAAAAAACTTGACGATTTGGATGGCTATTCTCTTGATGCAGTTGCAGGATATTTTGAAATTCGGGTTGATGATTCGGATAAAATGTTGTATAATTGTAGACGTATACTAAGGGTCTTTGAAAAGTTAAATGAAATTTAAGTTTGGTTTTTATAAAACCGCTTATTTTTCATACTTTTTTAGTCTTA
>JAGAHK010000301.1 GCA_017627115.1 Bacillota bacterium
GGCACTATTTTTGTATGATCTACGGAAAAGCTTGGTATCAGATCCATATTTATCTCCTTTCGTACTCATGACAGTTTTGATACTGTGTTGTTTTTGTCAATAGCCCAAACGTCATAAAGCAGACGTTCACGGTTCGCTTATTATAAAATGTATCACAAAGACGGCGGAATGTCAATACCGCACTCATTTCTTTGAGTTTCCCTATTTTTTTCTTTGACATATTCCTTGTATGTATGATTATTGGCTGTGAATGGGAAAAACAAAATCGTTTGATAATTTGTTAAATTATTGTTTACGTTAGTAGTAGAGTTGCATTAGCCTTGGCTCCCCTTCTTTCAGGGGAGCTGGCGCGGCTTGCCGCGACTGAGGGGTTTACGAGTGTTGTTGCTTACCGTTACACAACACTAAAGCCGTTGCAAATAAACCCCTCCACCACGCTGCGCGCAGTCCCCCTCCCCTGATCGCTTACGCTAAAGGGGAGGCACGGTCGCTGCGCTCCCTCGGCTAATGTAACGCTTACTATAATTGACAATCCCTCCTCTTTTGGTATATAATAATAAGAAGAATAAGAAGGCGCGCGGAAGATTTATCTTCCGCACAGATAACAAACTATCGAATATATGAGAAGGAAAACAGATATGAAAACTATTTTTATCGAATGTAAAATGGGTGCGGCAGGGGATATGCTGATGTCGGCTTTATCCGAACTTCATCCCGATCCCGAGGGGTTTGTCGTGCGTTTTAACGCACTTGGCATAAACGATGTGCGTATAGAGCGGCACAAAGAGAAAAAATGCGGTATAGAGGGTACGCATATACGTGTTTTCTGCGGAGAGACCGAGGAAAATGAAGATATGCACAAGCATAGCCATGAACACAGTCATGAGCATGAGCACGGTCACGAACATAGCCACGAACACGGGAATGGTCACAGCCACGAACACGGTCACAGCCACGAACACGGTCACAGCCACGAACACGGTCACGAACACAGCCACCGTCATCTGAACGATGTGGAGGGCATTATCCGCGCTCTTCCCGTTACAAAAAAGGTTTGTGAAAATGTGATCGGTGTGTACAGGCTGCTTGCTGCGGCAGAGGCGAAAGTACACGGCAGTGATATTGAAAACATACATTTTCACGAAGTCGGCACGATGGATGCTATTGCAGATATAGTCGGTGTATGTATGCTTATTGACGAACTCGGTGCGGACAGGATAATAGCTTCTCCCGTGAATGTCGGCGGCGGTTTTGTGAAATGCGCACACGGCATACTGCCCGTGCCTGCGCCTGCCACTGCGGAACTTCTGCGCGGCATACCTATGTATTCAAACACGGACGAGGGTGAACTTTGCACACCAACGGGAGCGGCGCTTTTAAAATATTTTGTATCGGAATTTTGCAATATGCCGCTTATGAGCGTTGAAAAAACGGGCTGCGGTCTTGGCACAAAGAATTTTAGGCGCGCTAATATCCTGCGTGTTTTCATTGGCGAAACAGGCGGAAATACCGATGAGATATTCGAGCTTTCGTGCAATATAGACGATATGACGGGCGAAGAAATAGCTTTTGCATCGGAAATGATATTCAAGGCGAGCGCAAGGGATGTTTTCACCTCACCCATATATATGAAAAAAAGCCGTCCTGCGCTGCTTTTAAGCTGTATCTGTACGGCGGATAAAAGGGAGGATGTTGTGCGTGCCGTTTTCAGACATACTTCAACTATCGGCATAAGGGAGTATAAATGCGGCAGATATATCCTTGACCGCGAAGAAAAGCAGGAAGACACCAAATACGGCAAACTGCGCATAAAAACGGTATCGGGCTACGGTGTAAAGCGTGAAAAGCCCGAGTTTGAAGATGCCGCAAAGGCGGCGGAAGAAAACAATGTACCGCTTTTTGAGATAAAGAACGAGATCATCCGCAAAAGGAGCTGAACAATATGACACCAAAAGAGCTTTCGGACCGGCTTTCGGACAATATATCAAAGATAATAAAAGGCAAGCGTGCGGAAACGGAGCTTATTATCGCCGCTTTGTTTGCAGGCGGCAATGTCCTTACGGAGGATGTGCCCGGTACGGGCAAAACGATGCTTGCAAAAACGCTTGCGGCAAGCATAGGCTGTGAATTCAGGCGAATACAGTTCACACCCGACCTTTTGCCCGCCGACCTTACGGGCATAACCTATTTTGATCCAAAAGCGGCGGATTTTACTTTCCGCAGGGGGGCAGTCTTTACCAATATACTTCTTGCGGACGAGATAAACCGTGCCACACCGCGCACACAGTCCGCACTTCTGGAGGCTATGGAGGAAAAGCAGATAACGGTGGACGGAACAACATATGTTCTTGAAAGCCCGTTTTTTGTTATCGCAACACAAAACCCCGTTGAAACGCAGGGTACCTATCCGCTGCCCGAAGCGCAGCTTGACCGTTTTATGATACGTCTTTCGCTGGGTTATCCCACGGCGGAGGAATATATCAGCCTTATAAACACCCACGGCAAAGGCCGACCGCTTGAGGATATCAAGCCCGTATGCACGGCGGAGGATATAATAAATGCGTATTCGGATTGCGAAAAGGTCGTTATACATCCCGAACTTGCGGCATATATAGTTACTCTTGCCGAAAGAACAAGAGTGTTTGAGGGTGTTGCGCTTGGGTTGAGCACACGCGCCGTCCTTGCCGCGGTAAGACTTGCAAGGGCTTATGCCGCAATAAAGGGCAGGGATTTTGTCACACCCGAGGATATAAAATATATCTTCCCGTATACCGCCGCACACCGTCTGATACTTTCGGGCGGTTACAAGCATAAAAAGGGCAGGACGGAAGAAATAATACGCGAGATAATGCAAACCGTTGATGTACCGACGGAAGAGTGGGGATGAAATGAAGCCGACAGGGTGAACGGTATTTGACGCACCCGAAACGACCCTACCCCATAATAACAGGAGGATAAAATGAACCAAAACAAGATACTTGACAGCATAAATTCATTGACTGTTTACAAAAACATTGCAAACGACGAGATAATACGTATTCTGAAACGTGTATTCACAGATGAGGACAACCTTGAAGCTTTGGCGGAACTCACGGATTTTTTGGTTAACCGCGCAGAAGAAAAGGGCTTTAGCGGCAATCTTTTCAAGAACTGTATAAGGCACCTTATTTTTTCGGACGAGAATGTGTTTACACTTGCCTGCGAAAACAACAAAAATGTCACGGGGACCACACTTTACGCACTTGCAAAGGCAGATATAGATGCGCTTTCGGAACTTGCGGAACTTGACCTGACCGAACTGCCCGACAGCCGCTTTATGTCGGCAGCTATGCAGGGGCTTATGGACTACACGCCCTGTGAAACAAAGGTCGAATACACTGCGGAAAACGGCAGTACCGATATTGACCGCCTTATAGATTTCCACCGTAAAAACGGCTGCGGTGATATTTCGGTTTACCGCGTTTTCAAGTACAAGAGTGAGACAAAGTCGCTTGTCGGCATTGCTCATCCCGACCCTATCACTTTTGACGACCTTATCGGATATAAGGCGCAGACGGACGAACTACGCGACAACACGCTGGCATTTATAAACGGCTGTCCCGCAAACAATATTCTGCTTGTGGGCGCAAGGGGCACGGGCAAATCGTCATCGGTAAAGGCGCTTATAAACGAATATTATGATAAGGGTCTGCGCCTTGTGGAGATAACCAAAGAGCAGATAGCGGAACTGCCCGATATACTTAAACTTTTAAGACCGCGCGGCAGACGTTTTATCGTATATATAGACGATCTTTCCTTTGACGAGAATGAATTGCAGTACAAGTATATGAAATCACTGCTTGAGGGCGGCAGTGAGGGCAAGCCCGAAAATGTTGTCTTTTATGCAACAAGCAACCGCCGTCACCTTATCCAGGAAAAATGGAGCGACCGCGCACAAGGCAGTGCAGAGGCGGAGATACATACCACCGATACAATGAACGAAAAGCTCTCGCTTTCCGACCGTTTCGGCATAACTATAACCTATGCAAAACCCACAC
>JAGAHK010000302.1 GCA_017627115.1 Bacillota bacterium
AAACGACAAAAGTCTTTGGACTTTGGGCGTTTACTTGCGCCGACTGCGAGCCGCAAAGCGGCTTTATTCCTTGTACGCAGTCGTGTGCATGCCCCGCAGGGTTATAGTAAAGGACATTTTTAAATGTCGTTTACTATAAAACTTCAATAATGAAAAAGATTTTTTTAGGAGCAAAAAATAATGCGTTACAGAGATTTATATTGGCATTTTCTTTCGCCATTAATAAAAAGCAGCATAGCCAAAAACTTTGGGAAAGACTATGCAAAACGGGCGATAAAAAACGGAAAAGAAAAATAAAGAGAACTTGTTATAAATGCGCCCGAATTGGGCAGGGGCAATCAAATGGCATCAAATGCGTATTTTGCATACGTTTTTGTGGGTGCATGGCTTGGCACGGGCAAAGAACTCACGCCCGAAAATATGGGGCTTGTCATGCGTGAAGTTTTAGAGAAAATGAAGCCTTTTTTCGGGCTTGTCGATCTTAACAAAAACGAAAAATACTGGTATGACTCTATGAAGAAATATGAAAAATGGTGCAATAACGGTAATCTTGAAAAATATCCCGATACATGGCAGGTAAACTTTGACGAAGATCTGCATGATAGGGGCAGTTACTATTATTTTACAAGCTGTCCTATATGTTCATATCTGAATAAGATAGGCATGGGCGAGATAATGAAGCCGCTTTGCGAGACCGACAAGTATATGTTTGCGTATCAGCACGGAATACTTAACAGAAAACATACCATTGCCGACGGCGGCGATATCTGCGATTATTGGGTAACAGGCGACAAATACGGCGATCTTAAAACAGAAAGGGAAAAACAATGAAGATCAATGTTACGGGAAATGAAGAACTGCCAAAGATAGTTTGTGTCCACCCTCTGCTCGGCAGCAGCGGCGGGGTTTTGGATATATTGAAAGATTTGAAAGGCGAATATTGTATCATTGCGCCTGATATGAGTGCGCACGGCTCGGATACGGAGGATTTTATATCGGCAAAGGAAGAAGCCAAAACGGTTATCATAGACTGATACCGCCATTGCGAATATCCGTTTAAAAACCCCGAAACCTATACGAAAATGTTGGAAGAACTGATGACAAAATAATATTTTTTACAAATTCGACATTTCCGAAGTCAGATTCGTCTCCTCCGCTTATAAGTTTTACATTGTTCCGGTCAAAATCAAGTTTTATGGTCCGGTCAAAGCAATAGTCAATCGTTGACACCCGAATATTATTATGCTATTATATCTTTAAGGTGAATACCATGAAAAAGGTTCTTTTTATTTTCATATCATTTTTATTTGTAACGAATGTCTATGCCGAAGAAATTCAGTTGATGCACGCAGACAAGTCTGCTAATTGGCAAAAAAACTGTTTTTTGCCAGAGGGTGAAGCTTAATGCGACACCCCCACTTCCTTAGTTTGTTAAAAAAGTGATATATTCATTTTTTGCGTCTGCAACAGACTTTTAGAAAGGAGTAATATATGTCAAAATCATACAGTATAAAAAACTTATTGAAACATCGTTCCATATGGATGGCGGCAGCTATCATTCTGGTATTGTTTTTTCATGCGGAATCGGAGGTTGGTTTCCCCGGGCTGTCTTTTTTATCCAAATACGGACATTACGGTGTTGATATTTTCTTTTTTGCATCGGGGATAGGCTGTTGGTATTCGTTGTCTAAAAATCAGGAGCCTGCTTCGTTTTTTGGGAGACGAATAAAACGAATAATGCCTGTATTCCTTACATTTATTGTCATCTGGAGCGCTTTTCAAATGACAGTGTCTCAAATGCCTGTGCTCTCGGTGTTGGGAAATGCTCTCGGCGTTGAGTTTTTAAGGAAAAGCACAGAATGGAATTTCAATTGGTATATTTCGGGAATGTGGGTATCTTATCTGATAGCACCCTTGTTTTATTCGACCGTAAAAATGCTTTCAAAACCAAAGACGGTGTTGGTATTGCTGTTCTTATACGTATTGACTGTACCGTTTATCGGTAACGTGCATTTTTTGATAATACTGACAAGGCTGCCCATATTCTATCTTGGCTTTTTGACTGCAAAAGCGGCTGAAAACGGAGACTCCGTGACTCCTGTACAAATTGCGATAATGGATATTGCCGCAGTATTCGGGATAATATTGACGGGTGTTTTGTATAATTCTTTTCCCGAACACAGATCCGACTGGGGTCTTGGCTGGTATCCCGCAATAGCGGTAGTACCGGGTATCTGTTTTACTATTTCCGTGATTTTTGATAAGATCAGCAAAACCAAATTATACGGAGTATTTTCCGTTATAGGTAAATATACTTTTGAAATATATCTTGTACACGTTTTTTTATTTGAGTTCATACTTGCAAAGTATCCCGTCGCAACAAACTACGGTACAGAGTTTCTGGCATATGCGGTATCTTTTGTCAGTGCGTTTGTTCTGAATAAACTTGCATACATATTGACAAAAGCATTGAGCTGCATATCGGGGAAAAAGGATAATAACTGATTTGCAGTAGGTGAGTTTTCGGGTAAATTCAGGTGTTATAGAGAGATTTGATGTGTTTGACCGCTTCGGCTGTGTATGTCGGAGCGGTTTTTTACGGGAATTTTGTCGGGAAATATATCGGGCTATATTAAAAGATTATAATTGAAAATATATTGCTTTTTTGGTATAATGATTACAAACAGCAGATGATCAAAAAAATATAAAACAAATTATAATAACAAGGAGCTAAATTATAATGAAGAACTTTATTTTAACAAAAAGAAAAATGTTTTATTTTCTTATATGTTTTGCACTGGTCTCGGTCACTGGCTGCTCCGCATCCTTTCCGAAAGCACAGCCGCAAGCCGATACCGAAATGTCATCGGAACTGTCTTCCGACACAGAAACGGCTTCGGCAGAAGAAACGGCACTTTTTGCAAAGGTTCCCTCGTATTCTGATGCGGCGATAGCTTATCTCGGACCCGAGGGTACATATACACAGGAAGCCTGCAACAAATTTTTCGGCAATGAGGGTACCTGCGTTCCATACAAAACAGTTGACGATACCATAACCGCATTGATAAACAAAGAAACGGATTATGCAGTTATTCCGCAGGAAAATACCATAGGCGGAGCGGTAGTTGACTATGTTGATGCGGTCATAAAGAATACGGAAGTGAATGTTGTGGGAGAGGTTGAACTGCCCATAAATCAAAATCTTCTTACATTGCCCGATGCCGAACCGGACGATATAAAAACAGTTTATTCGCATAAACAAGGCATCACACAGGGCAGGGAATACCTTGAAAACAATCTTCCCGATGCGGAAGTGATAGAGGTATCAAGCACCGCAGAGGGCGCAAAAACCGTTTCCGAAAGCAAGGATAAAAGCTTTGCGGCGATCGCATCGGCAGGCTGTGCGGATGTTTACGGACTGAAAATACTTGCATCGAATATTCAGAATAATGATTTGAACAAAACAAGGTTTTATGTTCTTTCCCTTGAAAATGCAAATACCGATAAGGGAGAAAGGCTTGCCTTTATAGCTTCGGGCAGCGCCGAAAACCTGCCTGAACTTATGAGCAGACTTAAAAGTGAGGGGGCGACTCTTGTCACTGTCCATGACAGACCACAAAAAACCGAACTCGGCAGGTACAATTATCTTATCGAATGTGCAGACTGCTCTTATGAAACATACAAAAACATCACGGAGACCGAGGGGTTTGAATACCGCTTCCTCGGACGTTTCGACAGACAGTGAAATAT
>JAGAHK010000303.1 GCA_017627115.1 Bacillota bacterium
ATCGACAAACTTATAAACAAAATAAACGAAACGGGCAACCCGACAGTTGTAGGTCTTGATCCGCGCTTAAACTACATCCCCGAGTATATTACGGCGAAATATTATGAAAAATACGGATACACAACAAAAGCAGCCGCAAAATCCATGCTTAAATTCAACAAGAAGATAGTTGATGCGGTATGCGATATCGTTCCTGCCGTTAAACCCCAGATAGCTATGTATGAGCGTTACGGCATAGACGGTCTGAAAGCATATATCAAGACCTGCGAATATGCCAAATCAAAGGGACTTGTTGTTATAGGCGATATAAAAAGAAGCGATATTTCTTCCACTGCCGAAGCCTATTCAGATGCTCATTTAGGCAGAGTGCGTGTGGGCGAGAATGAGTTTGAGCCGTTCTGCCATGACTATGTAACGGTAAACGCTTACCTCGGTTCGGACGGCATCACGCCGTTTTTAAAGGACTGCGAGGCATATGAAAAAGGAATATTCGTGCTTGCAAAGACATCAAATCCCAACAGCGGCGAGATACAGGACCTTATGGTAGACGGTATGACGGTATATGAAAAAATGGGTCTGCTCATCGAAAAATGGGGCGCTGATTTTGTGGGTAAAAATGGCTATTCAAGCGTTGGCGCGGTAGTAGGTGCAACACATCCGCAGCAGGCAAAGAAACTGCGCGAGATAATGCCCCACACCTTCTTCCTTGGTCCGGGCTACGGCGCACAGGGCGGCAAGGCGGAAGATCTGGCGGTTTGCTTTGACAAAAACGGCATAGGTGCGATAGTGAATTCCTCACGCGGTATCATCGCAGCACATATGAAAGACCAATACAAGGACTGCTTTACGGACGAAAAGGACTTTGCCCTTGCCGCAAGACAAGCCTGCATTGATATGAAAAACGATTTAAGGAGATGCATCTGATGGAAAAAACTGTAAAGGCTGAACTTATACTTGAAAACGGCGTGCGTTTCAAGGGCAGCGCTTTCGGATATATCAAAGAGACCGTAGGCGAAGTTGTGTTTACAACGGGTATGACAGGCTATCAGGAAACACTGACAGACCCCTCTTTTGCAGGACAGATAGTCACAATGACCTACCCTCTTATCGGCAATTACGGCATAAACCTTGAAGATATGGAAAGCCGCAAGCCGTTTTTAAAGGGCTTTATAGTACGCGAAAAGTGCAATGTGCCCAACAATTGGCGCTGTGAGATGGAGCTTGACGGCTTTTTGAAGCAAAACCACATTATGGGACTTGAGGGCATAGACACACGCGCACTCACAAGAGTACTGCGCGACAACGGTACTATGCGCGGCATTATAACAACACGCTTTGAAGACCTTACCGCAAGCCAGATAAAGCAGAAATTCGATACTTACACAAACGAATTTGCGGTAAAAGAAGTAACTATCGATGAAAAATATGTTATAAACGGCAGCGGAACACACCTTGCAGTGCTTGACTGCGGCATCAAAAAAGGCATACTGCGTGACCTTAACAAGCGCGGCTG
Source organism: Bacillota bacterium (assembly GCA_017627115.1). Lineage (GTDB taxonomy): Bacteria > Bacillota > Clostridia > Lachnospirales > CAG-274 > RGIG4310. The sequence goes on from JAGAHK010000303.1 coordinate 1,514, forward strand.
CAAGCTTACCGTTTTTCCTGCGTTCACATCCGCAGACGAGATATTGAGCGTTGAGCCCGATGCCATTTTCCTCGGCAACGGTCCCGGCGACCCCAAAGACATCCCCACGGTAATAGAGACCGTAAAACAGCTTATAGAAAGCGGCAAGCCCGTGCTTGGCATCTGTCTTGGACACCAGCTTATAAGCCTTGCTCTCGGCTGCAACACAAAAAGACTTAAATTCGGTCACCACGGCGGCAATCACCCCGTAAGGGACTGTCAGACAGGCAGAGTATACATCACAAGCCAGAACCATAATTTCGTTGTGTGCGATCTCACGGATGATGTCGAGCCTACTTTCGTTAATGTAAACGACGGCAGTATCGAGGGCATAAGACACAAAACACAGCCCATTTCTTCCGTGCAGTTCCACCCCGAGGCAAGCCCGGGACCTCTCGACACACAGGTGTTGTTTGACAGATTTTTAAAGATCGCAGAGGAGGCGAAGAAGAATGCCTAAGGACAATTCCATAAAAAAAGTGCTTGTTATCGGTTCGGGTCCCATAGTTATCGGTCAGGCAGCCGAGTTTGACTATTCGGGCACACAGGCCTGTGAATCCATCAAGGAAGAGGGAGTCGAAGTTGTACTTGTAAACTCCAACCCTGCGACCATAATGACGGATATAGGCATGGCACACTACACTTATATCGAGCCGCTCACAATAGAATTTCTTGAAAAGGTCATTGCAAAGGAACGCCCCGACAGCATAATAGCAGGCATGGGCGGTCAGACAGGCCTTAATCTGAGCTGTGAGCTTTATGATAAGGGTATTTTGGATAAATACAATGTACGTGTTATCGGTACTTCAATAGAGTCTATAAAAGAGGGCGAGGACCGTGACAGCTTTAAGCAGCTTATGGAGCGCACGAACCAGCCTATAGTTGAAAGTGATATAGTAACGGATGTTGACTCCGCCATTCATTTTGCGGAGACCATAGGCTATCCCGTTATTGTGCGCCCAGCATATACGCTCGGCGGTACGGGCGGCGGCATAGCCGAAAACGAGGACGAACTGCGCGAGATATGTTCACAGGGTCTGCACCTTTCGCGTGTCGGACAGGTACTTATAGAAAAAAGCATAAAAGGCTGGAAAGAGATAGAGTTTGAGGTCATGCGTGACGGTGCGGGCAACTGTATAACCGTCTGCTCAATGGAAAATGTGGACCCCGTCGGCGTACACACCGGTGACAGTATCGTTGTTGCGCCCGCGCAGACACTTTCCGACCGTGAATATCAGATGCTCAGAAGTGCTGCTATAAACATCATCAACTCTATTGAGATAAAGGGCGGCTGCAACGTACAGTTTGCACTTGACCCCAACAGCTACAACTATGCGGTTATTGAGATAAACCCCCGTGTGAGCCGTTCTTCCGCACTTGCATCCAAAGCCACGGGCTATCCTATCGCAAAGGTGGGCGCAAAAATAGCTCTCGGCTACAACCTTGACGAGATCAAAAACGCAGTCACGGGCAAAACTTTTGCCTGCTTCGAGCCTGCTATCGACTATGTGGTGCTTAAATTCCCGCGTTGGCCTTTTGATAAATTCTTTGGTGCAAAGAGAACTCTCGGTACAAAGATGATGGCAACAGGCGAGGTAATGAGTATAGGCAAGAGCTTTGAAGCCGCACTTTTAAAGGGTGTGCGCTCGCTTGAAATAGGTCAGTACGGTCTTGAAAGAAAATCGAGCAAGCAGCGCGACCTTGAAGAACTGAAAAAACGTGTTCAGGTACCCGATGACGAAAGACTTTTCGACCTTGCGGAGATGTTGAGAAGAAACTACCGTGTTGAAAAAGTCTGTGAGATAACGGGTATGGATCTGTTCTTTATATCAAAGATAAAATCCATAGTCGATATGGAAGAAGAGCTTAAAACGATGAAGCTTGATGATTTCACGGAGGACAATCTGCGCTTCTTCAAGGAAAAGGGCTTTTCGGACAAGGCGATCAGCCGTTTTGTAGGTTGCACACCGCCCGATATATACGCTTTGAGAAAGAAATACGACATTATGCCCGTATTTAAAATGGTAGATACCTGTGCAGGCGAGTTCGAGGCTATGACACCCTACTACTATTCAAGCTATGACAGCGAGGATGAAGTGGTTGTCAGCAACAAGAAGAAAGTTATGGTTATCGGTTCGGGTCCCATACGTATCGGACAGGGTATTGAATTTGACTACTGCTCCGTTCATTCCATAAAGGCACTTAAAAAGGCAGGTATTGAAACAATTATCGTAAACAACAACCCCGAGACCGTTTCAACCGACTTTGACACGGCAGACAAGCTTTACTTTGAGCCGCTTACGGAAGAAGATGTACTCAATGTTGTGGAGCGTGAGCGTCCCGACGGCGTTATCCTGCAATTCGGCGGTCAGACGGCGATAAAGCTTGCAAAGTTCTTTGACGAGATGAATATACCTATCTACGGCACAAACCCCGAACACATTGATGCCGCAGAGGACAGGGAAAAGTTTGACGAGATACTTGAAAAGCTGAATATAAGCCGACCCAAAGGCAAGGGTGTATGGACAGTCGAAGAAGGTACGGAAGTTGCCGAGAGTCTCGGTTTCCCCGTGCTTGTAAGACCCAGCTATGTTCTCGGCGGTCAGGGTATGGAAATAACCTACAACCGCGAACAGCTTATAAAGTATTTGAGCGATGCCTTTGAAAAGGACAGCAAGAACCCCGTGCTCATCGACCGCTACCTTGCGGGCCGCGAGATAGAAGTTGATGCCATCTGCGACGGTACGGATGTGTATATCCCCGGTATAATGGAGCATCTGGAGCGTGCGGGCGTACACAGCGGTGACAGTATATCAATATATCCGCCGCAGCACCTTACAGACGATATAAAGGCGCAGATAATGGATGTTACAAAGCGAATCTCCGTTGCACTCAAAGTAATAGGCATGATAAACATTCAGTTCATAGAATACAAGGGTGAGCTTAATATCATTGAAGTAAACCCGCGTTCTTCAAGAACTGTGCCATATATCACAAAGGTCACAGGCGTACCCGTTATAGACATTGCAACACAGGTAATGCTCGGCAGCAAGCTTGCCGATCTCGGCTACGGCACGGGCATATGTGACGAGCCAAAGGTAGTTGCGGTAAAAGTACCCGTTTTCTCAACAGAAAAGCTGCCGCAGGTAGAAGTAAGCCTCGGACCCGAAATGCGTTCTACAGGCGAAGTGCTCGGTGTTGGCTACAATCTCCAGAATGCGCTTTATAAAGGTTTTATAGCAGCAGGCATGACCATACCGCGTGCAGGCAGCACAATAGTTGCAACAGTAAGAGCGCAGGATCACGAGGTATTTATTGAGGCGGCAAAACGTCTTGAAAACCTCGGCTGCCGTTTTGTTGCCACAAAGGGCACTGCAAGAGCATTGCAAGAACACGGTCTTGAAGTAAAGCCCGTAAAGAAGATAAGCGAAGGTGTACCGAACATCATCGACACTATCCGAAGCGGTGTTGTGGACCTGATAGTGGATATACCAAAAAAGGCAAACAACGCACACTCC
>JAGAHK010000304.1 GCA_017627115.1 Bacillota bacterium
CTATTGAAATATTTTTTATATATGATATAATTATATAGTTTGATATATAAAAAGTGCGGGTTTTTTGCCTGCTTATGATTTTACGGAGAAAATAATGGAAAACAAGAAAAATTCTAAAGAAAATTCAAAGGCAAATAACGGAAAACAGCCGATAAAGCTCAATGCCTATCAGATACTGCTGATAGCGGTGCTTATCATAGAGGTCACCGTGTTCAACTACCGTTTCTGGTGCGGTGTGGGCAGCAAGCCTATAGAGCTTCAATCGTTTAACGCGGGTTCGGGTGTTGAGGTACTTGACAACGGCAGGATAAGACTGCTGCGCGGCGGCGACCGCACGCTTGAATTTACGGGCATAAACGAAGAGATAAGAAATATCTATATTGATATTTACGATGTGCGCGCCAAACAGGAAGGGGCCAAACAGGACGGCATTATGTGGGATTTTCAGAAACTCCCCATAGTTGTTGCGGCTACCGATGCGGGCAACAGCGAATATTTTGAAATGCCCGAGCGTTTTATTGTCGGCAATGTTGAGCGTACAAAATATGTGCCTGTTGAAAGTTCGGGCGTAACGGATAAAATAAGGCTGCGTATAAACGGTTCTGATGAGCAGACGGTCGTTGTAAACCGTGTGGAAATAAACAAACAGGTGCCGTTTTCGTTCAATATTTTACGAATAGCTTTTGTTTATGCCGTTTTTGTTTTGATTTATCTGTTCAGACGCGGCAGCCGTATATACAGCATACCTTTTAAATGGGATTATACACAGCGCTGTATAGTGCTTGGCGCAATAATTGTAAATATCATAATTGCATCTATGATATGCTTTACAAACCGCCGTTTTGCGGGGCTGCATATACAGTATCACGAACTTGCACAGTCCTTCCTTGACGGCAGGCTCGATCTTGAAGAAGATCCGCCGTCTGCTCTTGCGGAAATGGAAAATCCCTATGATAAGGGCGCGCGTGATAAAGTGCTTGACGAGGCGGGTCAGACCGCAAAATGGGATTGCGGCTACTATAACGGCAGATATTATGTCTATTTCGGCGCTTTGCCCGTGCTTATCTATTATCTGCCCTATCTGAAAGAAACGGGCGAGGAATTTCCGCCGAACACGGGCGTGTTTATAAACGTGTGCGTGTTTATAGTATTTGCATATCTGCTTATGAAGGAGATAATAGAAAGATGGTTCAAGACCGACAGGAATATTAAGTACGTTCCGTTTGCGGTGTATATGCTGCTGTGCCAGATAATGGTGTTCTCAAGCGGCACTATATTTGAACTGCGAAAGGCGGATCAGTATTCAACGCCTATCACTATGGGTCTTGCACTTGTAACTATGGGTCTGTACTTCTGGATAAGTTCCTATAAAGCATCAAAGCCTGCCATCGGCATTGCGAAAATGGCGGCAGGTTCGCTGTGTGTTGCGCTTGTTGCTGGATGCAGACCGCAGTACCTTATTGCGGGTTTCCTTGCGATACCGCTGTTCTGGAACGATGTTTTCAAGGACAGAACGCTCTTTTCCACAAAGTCCGTGCCGAGAACATTTGCCTTCCTGCTGCCCGTTATTGCGGTGGCTGCCGTTGTTATGTGGTATAACAATGCGCGTTTCGGCTCGCCCTTTGATTTCGGCGCAAACTATAACCTTACAACAAACGATATGACCCACCGCGGTTTCAAGATAGACAGGATCGGGCTTGGCGTGTTTGCGTATTTTGTGCAGCCGCCCAATATCACACCGAGATTTCCCTTTGTTACGGGCGTTAATCTGTCCAACTACTACGGCGGCGTTACCATAATGGAATTTATGGTCGGCGGTATTTTTGCTACCCACCCGATACTCTGGCTCTGCGGTCTTATAAAGACACAGTGGCAGTATCTTAAAGGCAAGGGTCTGCATATATTCTCCGTGCTGCTCATTGTTTTTTCGGTTATAGTCGGTATTATGGATGCGCAGATGGCAGGTATTCTCTGCCGCTACTACTCCGATTTTACGTATCTTTCCATAATCTCGGCTGCGTTTATGGCGTTTGCCCTTTGCGAAAAATACAGCGGCAAGGACGGCAGTTCCGCTCTTGCGGCATTTAATATAGAAAATATCAGCGTTTTTGTTGCAGGGCTTTGCTTTGTGAGCTTTGCGTTTGATTTTGCGTCGATGTTCGCTCTCGGTGATTACGGTCACGAGTGGGCAAATCCCGATTTCTTCTACGGCATATCTTCGGCGCTTACATTCTGGATGTAAGGAGGTATTTTTATGAGCGATAGGATCGCGGTGCTTGTACCGTGCTACAATGAGGAAAAAACAGTTGAAAAGGTCGCAAGGGACTTTATGGAGGCTCTGCCCGAAGCAACTGTTTATGTTTACGACAACAACTCTACCGACAGGACTTACGAGATAGCTTCAAGTCTTGGTGAAAGGGTAGTGGTGCGCAAGGAATACCGCCAGGGCAAGGGCAATGTTGTGCGCAGTATGTTCAGGGATATTGATGCCGACTGCTATATAATGATAGACGGCGATGATACCTATCCTGCCGAACACGCGCGCGAAATGTGCGATTACGTGCTTAACGACGGTTTTGATATGGTAATAGGCGACAGACTTTCAAGCACGTATTTCAGCGAGAACAAGCGTATGTTCCACGGTTTCGGCAACAAGCTTGTAAGATACCTTATAAACAAGCTTTTTAAAAGCGATATAAAGGATATTATGACGGGATACAGGGCTTTCAGCTACGATTTTGTCAAGATGATGCCCATTACATCTTCGGGCTTTGAGATAGAGACTGAAATGACCATAAATGCGCTGGACAAGCGTTTTAACATCAAGGAGATACCGATAAACTTCCGCGACAGACCAGAGGGCAGCGTTTCAAAACTCAATACTTTCAGCGACGGTATGAAGGTGCTGCGCACTATTGCCGTTATGTTCAAGGAATACCGTCCGATGGTGTTTTTCGGTGCAATAGCATGGCTGTTTATCATTATCGCAATTTGCCTGTTCATTCCCGTGTTTGCGGAATATGTGAACATACACGAAGTGCCGAGGTTCCCGACATTGATATTCTCGCTTATCTGCGGTGTTATCGGTGCGATCTCGTTTGCGATAGGGGTAATACTCGATGTGCTTGTGAAGAAGAATAAGCAGGATTTTATAATCAGACTGAATATATTGTCGTCAAAAAAGAATAAGTAATAAAAGGGGGTGTCGCTTAATGCGACACCCCCTCTGGCGAAAAACAGGTTTTTCGCCAATTAGCAGACTTGTCTGCGTGCATCAAAGATACACTTGCAAGTCTGTAAAGTATGCAGATTTCGTCTGCTCCTCGGCTAAAACGCGGTTTCAGCCTGCGGATTTTAGTCTGCGACGCTGATAATGTTAGAAAAAGTAAGCGTTGCATTAGTCTTGGCTCCCCTTTAGCGCAGCGGTTAGGGGAGCTGGCAGCCGAAGGCTGACTGAGGGGTTTACGGCAGAGATATACTAACGAAAACAATAATTTTTTCTTTGAAAAATAGAAAAAATTAAAAGCAAAAATGAGGAAACTCAAATTTCATCCTTTATTGACATTCTGTCAAAATTCGTGTACAATTAAAACATAAGAAAACGGATAACAGAATACAAGGAGGTATGTTTATGAGCAAAGTATTGGTTGCGTATTTCAGTGCAAGCGGTGTTACCGCAAAAGCGGCGCAAAAGTTGGCGAAAGCGGCAAAGGGTGATCTTTTTGAGATAAAGCCCGAAAAGCCCTACACAAGTGCAGATCTGAATTGGAACGACAAAAACAGCCGCAGTTCGGTGGAAATGAATGACAGAAGCTGTCGTCCTGCGATAGCTTCAAAGCTTGACAATATGGCGGATTATGATGTTGTATTTGTGGGTTTCCCCGTGTGGTGGTACAGAGAGCCGTCTATCATTGATACTTTTATTGAAAGTTATGATCTTGGCGGAAAGACGGTCGTGCCTTTTGCAACATCGGGCGGCAGCGGTCTTGGTGAAACTGCCAAAAACTTACAGGCTCTTGCGCCTGCTGCAAAGGTGGTTGACGGTAAAAAGCTTTCGGCAATGGCAACGGAGGCGGAAATTGAAAATTGGGTAAAGACTTTTTGTTAAGGGAGGAATGGATATGCGCAGTGCAGGCATAAAAATGAGCTTGCTCATGGGTCTTACGCTGAGCTTTTTCCTCTCGCTCACAGGGCTTTTAAGCTCGGGCAAATTTACGCTTTCGGGCTTTGTTTCAAGCTATATCGTCAGCCTTGTGATAAGCCTTGTCATCGGTTTTGTTGTACCTATGAAGAAGGTCAGCGAAAGCCTTTCAAAAAAATTTGGCATAAAGGAGCGCACACTTGGCGCGAGGGCTTTTGAGTCGCTTGTGTCAAACATTATTTACACGCCGTTTATATCATTTTGTATGGTAACACTTGCGTATATAGGTGCGACCCGGCATGGTGCGCATATACCGTATCTGCCGATGCTGCTGAAATCGCTTGTGCTGACATTTATTGTCGGTTATCTGCTGATATTTACGTTTATGCCGATATATTTCAGAATTTGTTTTAAAAACAGAAAAGAATAAAAAAAATAAGTGAGTTCCTTGCGGAACATCACCCACGTAAAAAGGCGGAAAACATTTTGTTTTCCGCCTTTGATATTATTCCTGAATATAAGCCATTAATGCAACGTGTCTTGCACGCTTGATAGCTGTTGTTAAAACACGCTGATGCTTTGCGCAGTTACCTGTGATTCTTCTGGGAAGAATTTTGCCTCTTTCGGAAACAAATTTGCGTAACTTTGCAACGTCCTTATAATCAACTGTATTAACCTTTTCTGCGCAGAAAGCACATACGCGCTTTTTTCTCCTGCCGCGCTTTTTATTAATCATTAAAAAGACCTCCTTACAAAATTTTTAGAATGGTAAATCCTCTTCGTCTACACCCTCGGAAACGTCATAGAACTTTTCGCTGCCCGAGTTTGAAGCAGGGGCTGCGTTTGAGCTGTTATTATATGAAGAAGAGCTGCTGTATGAGGAACTGCCGCCCTCGTTGTCGCCCTTTCTGTCACAGAAGTCAAAGTCTTCCACAACAACATCAACGCTTGTTCTTTTCTGACCGTTGCTGTCTTCCCAGCTGCCTGTCTGCAAGCGGCCCGAGATAGCTATTTTTCTTCCTTTGGTGAAAAATTTGCCAATGTTTTCGCCTGTTCTGCCAAAAGCAACACAGTTGATGAAATCAACATCCGTGCCGCCGTTGTTCTGGCTGTTGCGGCTTACACGTCTTTGTACGGCAATGCCGAAACGTGCTATTGCCATAGCGTTGTCGCCTGATGTATATCTGATCTCGGGGTCTCTTGTGAGATTGCCCAATAAAATAACTTTGTTCATCAGTTATACCTCCTTAATTATTCCTCATTGGCAACGATAAGATAACGAAGGATGTTTTCCTTGATACGCATACGAGATTCGATCTCTGCGGGTGCAGATGTCTCTGCGCTGAAAGTAACAAAGCTGTAGAAACCTTCGTTTACTTTCTGGATTTCATAAGCAAGTCTGCGCTTACCCCAATCATCAACCTTTTCAACGCTGCCGCCAAAACGCTCAATAAGCGCCTTAACGCTCTCGGCTTCTGCCTTTAACGCTTCCTCGTCTAATGATGGCTTGTAAACTACTGCAAGTTCATAACTCTTCATTATATTACACCTCCTTTTGGTCTTTGGCCCTTGCTTTTCTCCGCAAGAGCAAGGAGTATGACACTTCTCTGCTGTCATACCCGATTATTGTATCATGTTAAGAGGGGCTTGTCAAGAATTTTTTAATTATTTCATGTCGAAAGATAAAAATATAATAGGTTGACCACTTTTTAAAAAAATAGTATAATAAAAATAGAATTAAGTCACTAATAAATGACGCA
>JAGAHK010000305.1 GCA_017627115.1 Bacillota bacterium
ATTTACTATTACAGTTTCCGTTTTCTCGATCTCATCAAGAGACTGCTCTGTATCTGCCTGCAAAGCCTTTAACTTTGTTACCGCATTGTAGGAATCCGTATATGCTTCATAGCAGTCCTGCTTTGTCAATGCGGAATTCACATCCACTTCAACACCCATATTTTTAATGTTCTGTGCAGAAGCGGCAGCTCTTGCCGCAAATGTCTCGCCCCTTGTTTCGGGTATCTCCGCACCGTTTGCGGAAAGCGCTCTTTCGACCATAGTCGCAAGTTCTGCTGCGGTGATCTTTCTGTCGCCGTTGAATACAGCGTTTTCGTCACCTACAACAATGCCGTAAGCCTTTGCTATCGCAACAGCCTCGTAATAGTCCTTGTCCTTGTTTACATCTGCAAAGTTGGACATATTGTCCTTTGCCTCAAACTGCATAGCGCGTACAAGACCCTTTGTAAACTCGCCTCTTGTGAGTGCGGTATCATCAATGCTGCCCTTTGTTTTAAGCACGCCCGCTTCACCAAGCTTCTGCGCTGTGATGTAAGCTATCTGCTCACCGCCCCAATGGTTAAGATGAGTATTGTCAATGCCGTCTTTGCCCTTTGCTCTGTCGTTGTAAACAGCATGATAGTACATTGAACCGTCATTTCCCACAGAATCGTAAAGGTCGCTTGTTGCCTGTGTCATATCAATACATACAACACCTGTTTCCTTTGCAAGATCGCGCACAGCATCATCGTAAAGACCGTGGCTGTCCTTTGTCTTGCCGTTGCCGTCAATGCCGCGGCGTGAGATAGGTGTAAGAAGAACGGGGGTTGCGCCTGCTTCAAGTGTGGGCTGAATATAGTTTGCGTAAAGGCTGTGCTTGAAACTGCCCTCCGTGTCCTTGTCGCCCTCCGGGTCTGTGTAACGAAGCTGCTTATCCTCTTCCTTTGTGTTCTTTGCATCATTGTGTCCGAATTGGATAAGAACATAATCGCCCTCGCCTACCGAAGTTTTGAATGTGTAGTAGTTTTCCTCTGTTGTAAAGCTTTTTGAGCTTCTGCCCGACATAGCAAGGTCCGTTACCTTAACACCGTCAAGGAAATTGCCGATATACATTCCCCAGCCTGCGCGAGGTATCGCATAATTCTCGTCAACACCGTATTCACACGCTGTCGAGTCACCTACGATAAAAACATCGGGTGTGTCCGCAAATGCTACCGCGGGCATTGCCGATACAGCTAAAACCGAAGCTGTCATTGCTGCTAAAAATCTTTTCATTATTGTTGCCTCCATTTTAATTTAAAATTTTAATTTAAGTATTCTGTAAACAGAATCATCTATATTTTCACGGCTTATTTCGCCGTTTTCAACTGCATTTTTCACCGCATTGAACGCAGTGGGAACATCGGGCGGCATAAGAAGAATATCCGCCCCTGCCTTTACCGCCATTACCGCGGCATCGGCATTGCCATACAGGTTTTCTATCGCGCCCATCTCCATCGAGTCCGTTATAACAACGCCGTCAAAACCGAGGTCTTCACGCAAAAGCCCGTTTATTATATCGGGGTTCAGACTTGCGGGCAAGCCGTTTTCGCTTATTTTCGGTGTTGTAAGATGCCCGACCATTATCACGGGCACATCGTTTTCCGCCGCTTTTTTGAAAGGCACAAGCTCAATGCTTTCAAGCCTTGACATATCATGCGGCAGCACCGCCATGCCGAGGTGGCTGTCGGTCTGTGTATCGCCGTGACCCGGGAAGTGCTTTATTACGGGTATAATGCCGTTTTCTTTAAGCGTTTTCGCCGCTTCGAGCATATACTCCGCCGCTTCTTCGGGGTCGGACGAAAAAGCCCGATCGCCGATTATAGGATTGTCGGGATTTGTATCGACATCCGCATCGGGCGCAAAATCCATATTAAAACCGAGCGCCTTTAAATTAAGCGCGATCTTTGTACAGTTTTCTTTGACAGTGCCCTTTGCCGCCATAGAGCGTGCAGACGGGATATAATAGTCGGCAATTATGCCCGATTTACCGAGCCTGCTGACCATACCGCCCTCCTCGTCTATGGAGATAAAAGGCATTATGCCGCAGTTTTGAGAGATAAGCCGCTTGAACTCGGCAATAAGGTCTTTTGTCTGGGCGACAGACGACATATTCTCGTCAAAGATGATGATATTGCCTATTTTGTACATTTCAAGCTCTGCGGCTATGTTTTCATCCACTTGCACGACTTTCCTGTCGTTGTTGTAACGGTAGGCAGGCATAAGCATCTGCCCTATTTTTTCGTCAAGCGACATAGTATCGAGCTTTGACTGTATCTCGTCGATAGTTGTGGTCTCGGTAGCAGTTTCCGTAACGGCAGCGGTCTGAGTGACCGTTTCCGCCGTTATGTCGCTGCGGCCGTTGTTTTTTGAACAGCCCGAAAGCCCGAAACACACCAAAAGGCACAGAAAAAACAAATATAATTTCTTCATAACTTATGTTCCAATAACTTATGCTAAAATCAGAAATTGTCTTTTACAAAGCGTTCGATACGGTTGACGCCCTCAACTATCTCGCGCATACCTGTTGCATAGGAAATGCGTATATGGTCCTCGTAGCCGAAAGCATCGGACGGTACCACCGCAACATTATACTTTTCAAAAAGTATATCCGCAACATCGGCAGCAGTTTCTATCCTGCGCTCGCCTATGTTTTCGCCGATAAGCTTTGACACATCAACAAAGATGTAAAATGCGCCCTTTGGCAAAAGTGAGCTTAAAAAAGGTATATCGGAGATACGCTGTGCAATATAGTCACGCCTGTGCTCAAACTGTTTGAGCATGGCATTTGCGTCCTCCTCGGCCAATTCAAGCGCTGCGACAGCCGCTTTCTGTGCGATCGAGTTTACGTTTGACGTGCTGTTTGACTGTATGCGGCCTATAGCCTCCGCAAGCTCCGTATCGGAAGCCGAAAAACCGACTCTCCAGCCCGTCATTGCATGGCTTTTTGAAAGACCGCCTATAACCACTGTCCTTTTCTTTATATCCTCACCAAGCGAAGCAATGCTGACGTGTTTAAGCTTTTTGCTGTATATAAGGCGGCTGTATATCTCATCGGAGATGATAAACAGGTCGTTATCCACCGCAAATTTGCCTATCTCGGCAAGTTCTTCCGCCGAATAGACCATACCCGTAGGATTGTTCGGGCTGTTGATTATAATTGCCTTTGTCTTTTTGGTGAGCGCTTCACAAAGCTGGTCAAGCTGCACCCTGAAGCCGTTTGATTTTTTTGTTTTCACAACAACGGGCACACCGCCGCACATATTGATAATATCAATATAGCTGTTCCAATAAGGCGCAGGCACGATGACCTCATCCCCATAGTCGAGAATAGCCGTAAATGCGTTTTTCAATGCGTGTTTGCTGCCGTTGCTCACCACTATCTGCGAGCTGCTGTATTCAAGCCCGAGGTCTGCAAGGTATTTTGCAAATGCGCTGCGCAGTTCCTCAATGCCTGCATATGGTGTATAATGTGTAAAGTTATTTTCCAAAGCCTGCACGGCTGCTTCTTTAACACAGTCGGGCGTGTTGAAGTCAGGCTCGCCTGCGCTGAAATCCACTATATCGACCCCCTGCGCACGTTTTTCCTGCACGCGCGAAGCCATTGATAAAGTAGGCGAAGGACAAACCGTCTCCGCTATTTTTGATAATTTCACAATTCTGCACCGCCTTTGAGATAGATTTGATGTTATTATATCACAAATCACGTACTTTTTCAAGCAATAGTTTGAAAATAAGTCAAAAAAGAACACGCCCCGATACCTTCGGGTCCGCCGATGCGCATATTTACGCAAAAAAAGGAACGCCGCCGCACACGTCGGAAGCGTTCCGAAAAAAGCATTGCAATAACCTGCTCTGCCTGTTCAGATCATTTCATTTTGCTTACGGGTACCATTACCACAGCCGATCTCGGCGGCAGGAACATACGTACATAGTTGCCCTCCATACCCGGGGTGAAAGCGCTCAGTCTGTTATGATGGATAGTACCGAAGCCGTTATATCTCCAATCATCGGTCGTAAAGAGTACCTGATGATCCTCGCCCGCGGAAACGGGGATAGGATAATCGCTGAAGCAGCGTGAGGGGTCAAAGTTGAACACAAACACAAGACCGCCGCGCTCAAAAGCGATAACATGGTCGTCACAGTGCATCCATTTAAGTTCGGGATAAGGCTGCGACAGAATATCGTACTTCTTTGCGGCATCTATCATATCATGGTCGAAATCGTTAAGGCACTGATATTTCAGCGAATCGTTGTGAAGCAGGCTCCACTGTCTGCGGCAGTAATGGAAGCTGCTCGCATTGCCCTCGCGCGGAAAATCTATCCATTCGGGATGACCGAACTCGTTGCCCATGAAGTTAAGGTAGCCTGTGCCGCCTGCCGCAAGGGTGATAAGCCTTATCATCTTATGCAAAGCTATGGCGCGGTCGATAGTCGGGTTATGACAATCCTTGTTCATATCGGTATACATAGCCGCATCCGCAAGCCAGAAGATAATGGTCTTGTCGCCTACAAGCGCCTGATCGTGGCTTTCGGCATAAGCTATGGTCGGAGCGTTGCGGAATGTCATTTCATGCCATATCCAATCCAAATTCCAGTCCTCGTCTCTGAAATCCTTGCAAAGCTTTATCCACATATCGGGCAGACCCATACCGAGACGGTAGTCAAAGCCGATACCGCCGTCCTTTACCTTATCGCACATACCGGGCATACCCGACATATCCTCTGCGATGCAGACAGCATTTTTGTTTATCTCGTGTATAAGCTCGGTCGCAAGCTGGAGATAGATAACAGCCTCTATATCGGTATTCATCGAGAAATACATATCAAGGTTATTGAAATCGCTGCCGAGAGCATGGTCGTTGTAAAGCATTGAGGTAACGCCGTCAAAACGGAAGCCGTCAAAGTGGAATTCCTCCATCCAGAATTTAAGGTTTGAGAGCAGGAAATGTATTACCTCGGGCTTATCATAGTTGAAGCACTTTGTGCCCCATGCAGGGTGGTCGCCCTTGCCGCCCGAATGGAAGAACTGATAGTCCGTACCGTCAAAGAGATTGATGCCCTCAAGCGTATTACCCACCGCATGAGAATGTACAACATCAAGCAGCACTCTTATGCCCATTTCGTGAGCCTTGTTTACAAGATATTTAAGCTCGTCGGGAGTACCGAAACGGCTTGAAGCCGCAAAGAAATTGCTGACCTGATAGCCGAACGAGCCGTAGAACGGATGTTCCATAACAGCCATAAGCTGGATAGTGTTGTAGCCGCCTGCCTTTACGTGCGGCAGAACATTATCCGCAAACTCGGTATAAGTTGCTATTTTATAGTCCTCGCTCGACATACCCACATGAGCTTCGTATATGATAGGCGGCTCTGTATTTTTGAATTTTTTGTCCGTCCACGGATAGGGTTCAAGGTCGTCCCAAACCTCGCAGCACCAGCTGCCATTGCGCCAATCCTGAACGGCACGGCGTGTATAAAGCGGAAGGTGTTGTGTGCGGCGGTCGCCGTTTTCGACAACGGTAATGACCCTGCTGCCCTTTTGTATCTTACTGTCGGGAAGTTCAATTTCCCATACCCCGTTTTCGAGCTTGTTCATCGGATCGTCAAGCCACTGCCAATTGTTAAAATCGCCCGTTAAATAAAGCTTGTCCGCACCCGGCGCCCATTCGCGGTATACCCAGCCTTTTTCGGTCTTGTGGAAGCCGAAATAATTATGTGCATTGGCAAACTCGGAAAGCTTTTTCATATCGCCGAGAATTTGTTTTTTCTTCGCTTTGTAGCGATCCATACGCATATTGATGTCACCCTCGTAAGGTGCAAGCTCCGGATGAAGCTCGATAATTTTGTAACCCATAAAAAAAATACCTCCCTTGTTAAATTTTAGTTGAAGTAATCTATAATTTCAGTATATCACAAGAGGGTATTTTTGTAAATCACAATTTTCGTTTGAGTTTCACTGTTTTTTCAAAGAAAAAATATTGTTTATGTGATTATTACAGTGAATACCGCTTAAATCGGGTGTTACAAGCCAACAAAAACTGACAATACACCAATTTTACACCATTTTGCTGATATTGGCATAAGAACTTATAACAAGAATTGAGCGGCAGCTGTATGTAGATAGTTTGGTAAAATTGTAACCGATATATTGTTAAAACGGCACAAAAACGCACTTATTGAAATTATTATCACATTTCTTATAAGTGCGTTTTAACAAACTAAGGAAGTCCCCCAGCTTCTAAAGCGGGGGTGCTTACTTAAAATTCAGTGGGTCAGCACTTTTGCTGCGCAAAAGCCGGGCTGCGCCCGTCCGCATCTATCTTTGCGG
>JAGAHK010000306.1 GCA_017627115.1 Bacillota bacterium
TATTGCGGTGAATTTCGCTCGAAGTTTTTAAGCCCGTACCTCTTGGCACAAGCTAAACCGTGAAAGCGTTTAATTTCTGCATTTTTCCTTTCGATGTCCGAACATCACTGTTACCTTTTTTGCGGTCTTTTCTTTGAAGTAGGAAGTTCCGCTGTGTCTTTGTATACGATTATATCTTCATCTTCAAGCGTTACCGACTTTGTGGGTATCATTGCCGTGCCGTTTCTGATAATAACTATTATTTCGGTATTGTACTCTTTTTTCAGTTCGCCCGCACTCTTTCCGAAGTAAAAGCTGTCCTCCTGCACGGTCAGGACGCCCGTTTTGCCCGTTGGTTCATTTGGTACTGCGTGCTTTGACATTTCTGTGTATTGCTCAACAAAACCTGCGGAAATAATACCCGTGGGGATAGCCACAGCGCCTACACCAAGAAACGTGGTAAATATGCCAAGCATTCTGCCTGCCGTGGTCACGGGGTAAATATCACCGTAGCCCACGGTAAATATGGTCGAAATGCTCCACCACAGCCCCGAAAATGCGTTTTTGAATACCTCGGGCTGCACCTCATGCTCAACGCTGTACATACTCAAAGAAGATGCAAGCATCAGCACCAGAATAATAAATATTGATGAAAATATCTGATTGCGTTTTTCATACAATACCTTTGTGATAACATTGAACGAATCATACGCCGAATTTATTCTGAAAAGGCGAAGAATACGTATCACACGCAGCATACGGAAAGCCACAAAGCCCGACAGATAGAAAAACGGCAGTATGGTCATAAGATCGACAAGACCGTCAAAAGAGAAAATAAACGAAATTATCGCTTTTTTTCCGCTTTTATTGGGGTAAAGAAATTCCGCAGTCCATATGCGCAGCAAATATTCAATGCAGAAAAAATCTATCGTAACTGTTTCTATGATGCCAAAAAGTGCGTGATACGGTGCAAACTCATCAAATGTTTCCAGAAAAAGCACCGCACAGTTGAGCAGTATGGCAATAACTATAATATAATCAAACAAACGGCTCGGTACATCATCGCGCCTGCCTATCTGTATTATATCGAATATTCTTTTTTTCTGTTTTTTTGATATCATTTCAACAGCTCCTCTACGCTGTAAAGTCCCTTTTCATGTGCAGCCTCGGCGGGTGTTCCGCTCAAATTGGAGGCTATGGTCTTATCCGCACCGTTATTAAGCAAAAGTTCGACCGTATCGTATATTTCTTTTTCACTTTCATCCGATGTCACGGCATAAATAAGCGCCGTTTCGCCGCAGTAATCCACCGCATTTATATCAACACCGCAGCTTAAAAGAATTTTTATTGCTTCCGTATTACACGCCTGCGCCGCCGAAAGCAAAGGAGTTCTGCCGCATCTGTCATTATAATCGAGAGTTTTGTGTTCAGCCTCCGTATATTCACAGTAGCTTTTTCCGACACGCCAATTCGGGTCGGCACCGCCGTCAATGAGTATCTGCAATTTTTTGTCGGCTTCTTTTATATTTTTATTTTGGCAAAGTTCGTATATAACAGTCGGATAGTCCTCGGGCGCAGGGGTGTTATAAGTGTTGTCGTAATTGTACGAATTCGGTGATGAACCTTTTTTCAAAAGATCAGAGAGTGCCGCTGCATTATCGTTAAGTATGACATTTTTTATATTCGGTGTGTATTTATACTCACGCACTCCCCACTTTATTCCCACGATCGCTATCACAACAACAAGAGCAACCGCAGGGAGCAAAAGCAAAACACCCGCGACCTTTAGGCCGATATGTACATCACTTGATTTTCTGCCCGCTTCGACCGATTTTTTATTCTCGTGACCCTCTATAAGACCCGATATCAAAAAACCAATACCCACAAGACCGCCTATCAGCACACCGATAACAGCAAGCAATATCAGCAGCGCAATAACAACAAAAACCATTGATATAAATGCCATAAAAAACCTCTCCCTTACCTGCGATCAATACGATCGCTTACTTAAAATCAATCACCGACGGCGTTTCGATAGTTTCTTCCGTCATTTCCGTGTTTTGAGGTGCGTCGTTTGTTAAAAAAGGGCTGCCTGCGAAACGGCAGTGCAGCCCATAGTTATTGAAAAATATTATAATTCCTGTCTGTTCTGTATAGCGTTATACTCGTCAAGAGTAAGCATATCATCACAAGCCTTGCCTGCGGGTATCATCGGGAATACCTTTTCATCCCTGCCTATCTCGCAGATGATGAGTGCGGGTTTGCCTGCCTCGATAGCGCCCTTTATGGCATCATCGACCTCTTCGGGCTTTGTTACGTTAAATACTGCGCACTTATAAGCCTCGCCGAGTTTAACGAAATCGGTTGCCTTGTCAAGATTGGTGTTTGAGTAGCGTGCATCATAGAAAAGATCCTGCCACTGTCTTACCATACCAAGAACATGATTATTGATAACAACTTCAATAATAGGCACGGAATTTGCAACAGCCGTTGCAAGCTCTATATGATTCATATAGAAGCAGCCGTCACCTGCGATATTGAATACCACTTTATCGGGCTGACCAACCTTTGCGCCGATAGCGGCACCGAGACCGTAACCCATTGTGCCGAGACCGCCCGAGGTAAGGAAATGACGGGGATGTTTCTGTTCAATGAACTGACAAGCCCACATCTGATGCTGACCTACTTCGGTAACGATTATCTCTTCGCCGTGGCAGATAGCATTTATTCTTTCCATGATGTACTGCGGCTTTAAAGTGCCGTCATTATCGTATTTCAAAGGGAA
>JAGAHK010000307.1 GCA_017627115.1 Bacillota bacterium
AGCTTTATTATGTGAATAGTGCGGCGAAAAAGACACCCGTTACGGAGACCGTGCAGCTTGCGGACAGGCTCAACAATGCGGTGGTGCTTTGCGGCGGCAGTCCCGTTTTGCTTGTGGATCAGCGTCAGACGCTTATAAGCGGCAGTGAATACAATATCACGCCCGTGGTCAGAGACGGCAGTTTTTATGTGCCTTTAAGCTTTTTTGAAACGGCATACGGCGCTGTCTGCGAGCAGGATATACAAAAGAAACAGGCTACCATACGCCTTGACAATACCGCAGTCGTCTTTGATGATAATTCGGTCACGGCACGTCTTATCAGCAATTCAAACGAAAAGGATATGCAGCTTGAACACAGGATGTTTATGGCAAATGCCCATGCTTATATCCCCGTTGATGCTTTCTGCGAGGTCTTTTCAAAAGAGACTTTTGTTTATAACGACAATATGCTTATAATAAGCCCGTCGGAAGAAAATGTGGTCTTTGACCCGTCTGCCGAATCACAGCTTTTGCAGGAAATAGAGCTTCAGGTAAATAATCTTCCGCTTGTTTTGAGTGAAAATAATCTGCGCAGGCTTATCGGCGCGGATAATGATATTTTCGGCTTCAATGCGGGCAAGGGTGATAAAACCGAGGACACGCAAACGACGGAACCGCTGCTTTTAAGCGGTATGAAAAGCAATAAAACAGCTGTTCTCGGCGATCATATCTATATGATAACGGGCAGCGGCATCAGTGTTGCGGACAGCAGCGGCGATATATTCACCACTTTTGACAAGATAGCCCTGCCGAAGAACTTTCTGCCCGACGAGATAGCTGTTTATGATGAACTGCTCTATGTTGTGGGCAGCGGCGAAAATGTTGTTATGCCCGCGACCGAGATGCGTTTTGATGCGGAAGAGGACAAGCACGAGGAAGTTGAAAAGCCTATTGACGGCAAAAAGCTGTTTCTGCTTTGTTATTCACTCGAAAACAGGACACAGCCTGTGTTGAAGCGCTGGTTCTGCACCGAAGGCGAGCTTTCGCAAAAAGAGGTATTTGATAATACGCTTTGTATATCCGTAAGGCAGAACGCCGCAGAACTTGAAAAGGACGGCGTCTACAAGACACCGAGTTACAGTGACCTCAACAAAACAGTGGATATGCGCTTTGACGAGATAAAATATCTGCCGTCTATGAAAGACGGCTGCTATACTTCGGTATTCCGCTTCGATCTTGCAGATATAACAAAGGAAGCAGACTGTGACACATTTCTTGGTATCGGTGAGGATATAGTGCTGGGACAGAACTATGTGCAGTTTGCCGATGTCAACAGTATAATGCCCGACAGCGGCAAAAACAAGATAACACAGACGGATATTTACCGTCTTAACCTTAACAGCAGCGCACTTTCAAAGGGCAATATCAAGGCGGAGTACCTTGATATGTCGCGTGTGAATGACGGCTGTGCGATGCTTGCGAAAAAAGAGGGCGAAGATGCGCTCTTTACCTTTAATTCCGCTTTACAGACAGACGGCGAGCTTGAACTTGCGGAAAGCGACCTTTCGTCAATGAACATTTACGGCGAGAGGGTATATCTGACAAATGATGTGAAAAGCAAGCTTGTTATAGCCGATCTTATGCAGGTGAATGACGAGTCGGGCGAGGATACGCAGACACTTTTGCAGGCGCAGATAAAAACGGTCATGCCGCTTGACGGTGTTGAATATATCTACCCGTATGAAAGCTCTATCATAGGCATAGGCAAAAACCGCACCGAAGACAATGCGGAGATAAGTATGTGGGCGCTTAAAGAAACTGCCGAAAAGACCGCAGGCGACAGTGTCGGCGCAGCAGGCAGCAGTATTGCGGCCGCTTTTTGCAAAAACTTCGTCGTAAGCGAGCTTGCGTTTAACATAAGGCTTTTTGTGGACAGTGACGGCACGCCGCAGGAAAAATACAACGGCTTGTATATCTATAATATAAGTGAAAACAATATGCCCGTATACAAGGGCAGGATAACGCATAACGCAGAGGATAAAACGGATGTTACGATAACCGATGCGGCTTATCTTAACGGCAAGTATTTCACGCTTTCGGACAGAATGTTCAAGGTGAATGCCGATGATGAAAATATGACCGAGCTTTTCAGTACGGTATTTGAATAAAAAAATTCAGGGGCTGTCGCATTAAGAA
>JAGAHK010000308.1 GCA_017627115.1 Bacillota bacterium
AAGCACCCCCGCTTTAGAAGCGGGGGACTTCCTTAGTTTGTTAAAAAATGGAAAAACCCAAAACAAAAACAGAAAAACTCAACCGCAAAAAATATTGAAATACACTTAAAACTATGATATACTTAAAAGATGATATTTTTATTTTTTAACGAAAGGAAGAACCATATGAAGGGCATAATAACAGTAGTAGGCAAGGACAGCGTAGGCATAATAGCAAAGGTTTGCACATATCTTGCCGATGAGAAGATAAATATACTCGATATTTCACAGACGATAGTTTCGGGATTTTTCAACATGATGATGATAGTTGATTTTTCGGGCGCTCTGCACAAGTTTGAAAAGGCAGAGGACGACCTTGCCGCTCTCGGTAAGGAGATAGGCGTGGATATCCGCTTGCAGAGAGAGGATATTTTCAATTCGATGCACAGGATATAAAGTGGGAGCTGATTTAAAGGAAAAACTTTTGGGGTTTAAAATTTTTCCAATTCACCCCATTCCACTTTCGTTCCGATTTTACCTTTAACTAACTAATGGGAGTTTTAATATGATAACACATAACGAAGTACTTGAAACAAACAATATGATTCAACATTCAAACCTTGATGTCCGCACGATCACAATGGGCATAAGTCTGCTTGACTGTATGGATACCGATATAGACAAACTTTGCGGCAAGGTCTATGACAAGATAACAAAAAGCGCCTGTGACCTTGTGAAAACAGGTGACGAGATAGGCAAGGAATTTGGTGTGCCAATCGTAAACAAGCGTATTTCCGTAACACCGATAAGCCTTATCGGCTGCGGTACGGGACAGTCGGGCTATATTCGTCTTGCACAGACACTTGACAAAGCCGCAAAGGAAGTAGGCGTAAACTTTATAGGCGGTTATTCCGCACTTGTGCAGAAAGGCAGCACAAAGGGCGATATTGACCTTGTACGCAGCATACCCGAGGCATTGAGCACGACAGAGCGTGTATGCTCAAGCGTGAATGTCGGCTCGTCACGCAGCGGCATCAATATGAACGCAGTACGCAAAATGGGCGAGATAATAAAGGAAATGGCATATCTCACACGCGACAACAACGCAATGGCGTGTGCAAAATTCGTTGTTTTCTGCAATGCCGTTGAGGACAATCCGTTTATGGCAGGAGCATTCCACGGTGTAGGCGAACGCGACAGAGTTATAAATGTGGGTGTAAGCGGTCCGGGTGTTGTAAAATCCGCTTTGGAACACGTAAGGGGCGCAGACTTTGAGACTCTTTGCGAGACGGTCAAAAAGACGGCATTCAAGATAACCCGTGTAGGGCAGCTTGTGGCTTTGGAAGCATCGAAACGTCTGGGTGTACCCTTTGGCATAATCGACTTATCGCTTGCCCCCACCCCCGCAATAGGCGACAGTATTGCCGAGATATTCCAGGAAATGGGGCTTGAAATGGCAGGCGCGCCGGGTACGACTGCGGCTTTGGCTATACTTAACGACAATGTAAAAAAAGGCGGCGTTATGGCAAGCAGCTATGTCGGCGGTCTGAGCGGTGCTTTTATACCCGTGAGCGAAGATCACGGCATGATAGATGCGGTAAATGCGGGCGCACTTACGCTTGAAAAACTTGAAGCGATGACCTGTGTATGCTCGGTGGGTCTTGATATGATAGCTATACCCGGTGACACCTCCGCAGAGACCATAAGCGGCATTATTGCAGACGAAATGGCTATAGGCATGGTAAACAACAAGACAACCGCCGTGCGTGTTATCCCCGTACTTGGCGCCGATGTGGGCGACACGGTGGAGTTCGGCGGTCTGCTCGGTTATGCACCGATAATGCCCGTCAATAAATTCAGCTGTGAAGCGTTTATAAAGCGCGGCGGAAGAATACCTGCGCCGATACACAGTTTCAAGAATTGATTTTCGGGAATTATTGAAAGCATAAGGAGTTATTGTTAAATGCATATAGAAAATATTATCCTCGGTGTTTTTCTGTTTTTTATAATCGGAATCTTTCACCCGATAGTTATAAAGGCGGAATACTATTTCAGCAAAAAAATATGGCCTGTGTTTTTTATCTGCGGTCTTTTCTCGATAACCGCTTCTTTGTTCATTGACGGCAATATCGGCAGAATGCTTGCGGTATTGGGCTGTACTCTGTTTTGGTGCATCAAAGAGCTTTACGAGCAGGAAGAACGTGTAAAAAAAGGGTATTTCCCTGCGGGAAAACACCATTCGGCAGCCGATAAACACGATGAAAAAAGCAG
>JAGAHK010000309.1 GCA_017627115.1 Bacillota bacterium
AAAGCGGGGGTGCTTACTTAAAATTCAGTGGGAGTCCAAGCTCCCACTGAATTTGGAATTGCTTGCAATTCCGTTGGTTATGAGTATGTAGCAGAAATTTATTTCTGCGGAATACGAATATCATTTACTCCTTATAGATATTATCCAAGATTTCCAAAATCGTCCTCAGCGACTCCGCGATCTCCCAATCAACTTCATCTGCACTTTGTAAGCCGCACAAACGCTCGTCTATCTGCTCCATACGCTTTTTAATCGCATCGAATGTTTTGATATTCCCCAAAACCGTAATTTGCTGATGCAGACAGCTATTTATAAAAAATTCGCTTTTGGAAAGCCCCGATAATTCAATACGGTTATCAATAAGTGCCTTTTCTTCCGCACTCACACGAAAATTGACTATCACGTTTCTTTTGCGGTTTTTGGGCTTCTTTTCTCCTGCCTTGACCAATGTACTGCGTTTAAAAATCCTGCCCACTTTCGTCATCTCCTTTCTTACGTTCGCGGTTCAGCCTTTCCGCCATGCTTACCTGTTTTGACGGGTACAAATGAGCATAAGTATAAGTTACACTTATTCCCTCATGTCCCAGTCT
Organism: Bacillota bacterium; assembly: GCA_017627115.1. Classification (GTDB taxonomy): domain Bacteria; phylum Bacillota; class Clostridia; order Lachnospirales; family CAG-274; genus RGIG4310. The sequence goes on from JAGAHK010000309.1 coordinate 591, forward strand.
TTCGGCTATCTCGACCGTTGAAAATCCAAGTTCTATCAGATGTGCCACATGGCTGTGACGAATTGAATGTACTCTTATCCTTTTAACACCTGCTTTTGCCGCACCGCGCTTCATTTCATTGAGCAAATAGCTTTTTGAGATGTCAAACAGTCTTGTTTCGGGCTGCAAACCGTACAGCATACCAAAATAATCCGCCAATTCGTCACACAAAAATTCGGGCAGGTCGATAGTCCTGTTACTCTTTTCGGTTTTGGGCGAAGTTATATAGTCCTCGCCCTCCAGCCGCTGATATGATTTGTTTATGGTCAGTTTTCTTGCATCAAGGTCAAAATCACCGCGTTCAAGCGCAAGCAGTTCGCCCTCTCTGATGCCTGTCCAATACAGTATTTCAAAGGCATAGAAAGAAACAGGCTTGTCCTTTATCGCTTCCGAAAACTTATCGTACTCGTCCTTTGTCCAAAACAGCATCTCTTTTGCTTTCGCCTTACCCATCTTGCCTGCAAGCGTTGACGGATTCGAAGCCAATCCATAAAACCTTACAGCATGATTAAAGATTGCACTAAGCTGATTTTGTATCGTCCGCAGGTATGTCTGCGAATATGGTTTGTCGTTTTCATCACGCTTTTTTAGCAGCTCATTCTGCCACTGGATAATATCCGTACCGCTTATTTCCGACAGACCTTTATTTTCAAAATACGGCAAGATCTTTGTTTCAATTATGTACTTTTTGTCAAGATAGGTGTTGTATTTTATCCTCGGCTTGACATCTTCAAGATATTGCTCGACAAAGGTCGGAAAGCCCATAGTTACATCCCGCGTTTTCTTTTGCAGGAAATCCCGTTCAAATTCAAGTGCTTCACGTCTGGTCTTGAAAGTTTCCTTTTTCTTGGCACGGGGTTTGCCCTGCCAATCCTTGTATCGCACAAAAGCCGTCCATTTACCGTTTTTGTTTTTATAGACCGACATCAAGCCTCACCTCCATTCCAATGTGCCATATCATAATTGACAGTTGCGTGAACATCCGTTTCCATATCGCTGGGCGCAGTCAGCAGCATACGCAGAAGATAATTGCGCTTGTTTTTTATTTTCTGTTCCTTTGAGACCTCGGTAAACTTGTCTGTCACATACTGGACAGCCATACTGTTCAGACGGTAAAAAGCGTTGCCCATTACCGCGGTGCTGTACTCTGTACCGCCGCTTTTAAATGACCTTTTTGCCGATAAAATATCACTCATATAGTCTATCATCGCATCCACAAGGTCTTTATTATAGCTCCTGTCGTTTTTCATTATGTCATAGCTTATAAGTGCCTTTAACTCTTCCTCCGCCCTCGCTTTGGCTTTGTCCTGCGGCAAAATGCTTGCTTCACTTTTAAAATTCTCGTAAGTAAGTTCATCCCTGCTCATTGATTCAACAGGCACGAGCTCCGTCTTTCCGTCGGGATAGATAGATTGATCATAATCTATGTTGTTATTTTCTGTTATAGTCTTTGTATATGTATGGCGTTCTATCGACGGGGGTGTGTCGTTATAACGAGGGGTCTGTATCGTTTCAACGACAGGGGTGTGTCGTTCTATCGTCACACCCCTGCCCGACGGAAAAGTTATCTCGTGAAGTCTATCGGGCAAAAGCTCGATAAACATCACATTTGAGAGTATGGAATACCCCGTTTTGATCTGCTTGAAATGCCGTCTGATAATTCCTGTCTCCTTTTCCAGAAATACGACCGCATCTTTCGCCTGCCTTTCCGATATGCCGAATTTAAGCCTCAACTGCTTGTAGCTGCGCTGCAAAAAATCTTCGTCGGTAAAACGCTTTTCAAAACTGACCGAGCCGTCAAATTCGTTCCTGTTCTCTTTCGGGCGATACCAATACACAATATCGCTCAAAATCATTATTGCATTCATATTGGGCTTGCCATTTTTGTGGCAGATAGCCGCATACCAAGTCTCCGGCACAACATTGCCGACAAGATTTATCTGACCCACAGCATCCACAATGGCATTTCCCGAACTGTAAATGTTCATATAATCACCCTTTCTTCCTTAAAATATCCCCTGTTTTGTTTCAGCTTGCGCAGCCGTAAAGACACTTCTCCTCAAAGAAACGACGGTTTACCTTGCCGCAGACCGTGTAAAAGCCCTTTTCTTTCAGCTCCTTGTTGAGTCCGGCAATGATTTTGTAAGCCGCAGACTTGCTTATTCCTAAAATGTCCGCTACTTCCTGTGCTGTTAAAAATAACTTTTTGTCCATTAAAATTCCTCCCTTTTTCAATGTTTTTATTGACTTTTTGCCGTTTTGACGGTATAATCAAAGTGGTACATTAAGTACGAAACCCTCATTCTTTAATAAATATTATTTTGTGGTTATTATTATGTAATGTACATCTTTGGTTATTTATATAATATACCCATTCTTTACTATTGTCAAT
>JAGAHK010000310.1 GCA_017627115.1 Bacillota bacterium
ACGGTATCTGCGCCGCGCTCCCACAATAAAATTCTCGTGAATTTTTCGTAAATTTTTAACAAACTACGGACGCCCCCCGCTTTAGAAGCGGGGGACTTCCTTAGTTTGTTAAAAATTTACGAAAAATTCACGAGAATTTTATTCTGGGATCGCGGCGCAGATACCGTCTTACCATGCAAATACGGCAAGGCGGTTGTTGAAATTCTTTGCTATAATTGCAAATATTTTTCCTCTTATCGAGTACTTTTTCATTTCGTCATTGTAGCTTTGCTCGGAGACCACTCTCATACGCGGTTCAAGCGGCAGATATTCCTCGGCGCTTTCGGTTCCCCAGCCGAAACTTGCGTTTGTGTGCTTAACGGCATCGTGATGCTTGCTGCCGTATTTTTCGAGCAGGGGAGAGTGGAGTTCCGCAAGAAGATAACCGTGTTCAAAACTGTCACAAAGCATATTCAGGCAGGTCTTGACCTGGTCTTTTGAAAAATATTCAAGCACGCCCTCCATTGTCACTATCGTCATATCTCTTTTCGGCAGTGCTTTTGTCCACTCGCCGTCAAGCGCACTGCCGCCTGCCATAGTGCATCTTTCCCTGTCCTCGTAAACCTTTCTGCGCTTTTCTATCTGGTCGGGCAGGTCCACATCAAACCAGATTATCCTGCCGTTGTCCACTTGTGAAAACTTGTCGTCAAAACCGCAGCCGAGGTTTATGCACAGTGCATCGGGGTATTTTTTTATAAGCTCGTCAAGCTTGTTTTTGTAGAGTATCGTCCTTGCCACAACACCCTCGTGCGACAAAAACGGGTCGTACTTGCTCACATCCACGCCCAGGGTATCTATTATCTCCTTTGCCTTTTTGTCTGTTATACGCGGATTTTTGCGCATAGTTTCGCTTGCCTTTATCGCAAGGGGTATAAGTGCCGTTTCTTCCACATCGCCAAATGTTAAGTTCATATATATCGCTCCTTTATACATATTAGTCAAATTTAACTAACCGATATTATATCACATAACGATTTTTAATGCAATATATATTTATAGTTCTTCTATCAATCCCCAAAGCTCAAAAATATTTTGCCTCAAATATTGACATTTTTTTTGAGCGGATATATAATATTTATGTTAGTTAGTAATAACTAAATAAGCGAATAATTTCTGAAAGGAGAAAAAGAATATGTTAAAAGATGTATTAAAAAGTACAAAATTCCTTTGCTTTGTAGGCGGTGCGGCTGCGGCGTTTATATGCGGAAAGATAGCTAAATGCGAAAAGACACGCGAGCTTTGCGTGCATGGTCTTGCAAAGGGTATGAAATTAAAGCATGATGCGCAGACTGCCGTGCAGAACCTTAAAGAGGATGCGCAGGACGTTTACTACGATGCTATGACAGAAGCCGATATAGATGCTGCAAAGCCCGTTGAAGAAGCGTAACGGGGTGATGTTATGCGGCATCAGATAGTATATGATAAGCCCGGAAGGTTGAGAGCAAGGCTCAATACCACCTTGTCATACGAGCAGGCCGCAGGTCTTTCGTCACTTCTTTCGGGGCTTGACGGCGTTATTTCCGCCGAGACAGCGGCAATAAACGGCAGTATGCTTGTTTATTATAAGCAAGGTGCAAGGGAGAGGATAATAGACTTTATATCTTCCCTCGAAAAAAGCGATATTCCGACAGAAGACGATATAACGGCGGAGTCGCGCGCACTGACGGACGATTTTAAGCAAAATGTGTTTTCACTGCTTAAAAAAGGTTTTGTAAGGCGGTTTTTGCTGCCTGCGCCTTTAAGGACATTCTTTACGCTCAAACGCGCCTGCGGTTTTATAAAACAGGGCGCAAAAAGCATATGGGACGGCAGGGTCAATGTTCCTGTGCTGGATGCGGTCTCAATATCCGCGGCTCTGCTTTCGGGCTCCGTGTCAACGGCAAATTCCATAATGCTGCTTTTGAATATTTCGGAGCTGCTTGAGGAATACACACATAAAAAGGCAAAGGCGGCGCTTGCAAAATCCATTTTCGTAAATACGGATAAGGTCTGGCTCGTTACTGAAAACGGCGATGTTTCCATAACCTCTGCACAGCTTAAAAAAGGCGATAAAATACGTGTAAGGGCAGGGGCGATGATACCTGTTGACGGTGAGGTCTGCGAGGGCGAAGCTACCGTCAACGAAGCCTCCATGACGGGCGAGCCGCTTCCCGTGCCGCGCAGCAGGGGTGCAAGCGTTTATGCCGGCACGGTAATTGACGAGGGCAGTATAGTTATTTCGGTAAGGAACCTGCCCGATGAATCACGCATACAAAAAATAGCCGATATGATAGACGAGTCGGAAAGCCTGAAAGCGGGAGTGCAGAGCAGGGCGGAAAAGCTTGCCGATGCCATAGTTCCCTACAGCCTGCTGACTGCGCTTGGCACATATGTCTTTACAAGAAATGTGCAAAAGGCGCTTTCCGTGCTTATGGTGGACTATTCCTGTGCGATAAAGCTTTCGTCTCCGATTTGCGTTATCTCCGCCATGCGTGAAGCGGTGGGGCATAATGTGATGATAAAAGGCGGCAAGCATCTTGAAAACTATGCAAATGCCGATACTATCGTTTTTGACAAAACGGGCACACTTACGGCAAGCTGTCCGAAGGTGGAAAAGATATATGCTTTCAACGGCTATGACGAGAACACTGTGCTGAAGATAGCGGCCTGCATAGAGGAGCATTTTCCGCACAGCATAGCAAGGGCAGTCGTCAGAAAAGCGGAAGAGATGGGTATGGATCACGAGGAAGAACACGCAGATGTGGAATATGTGGTCGCCCACGGTATAGCGACAATGCTCAACGGCGAAAGAACGCTGATAGGCAGTGCACATTTTCTGTTTGACGATGAGGGCATAAAACCCGATGCAAAGACAAAAAGGGTTATAAAAAAGGCTGCCGAGGGCTGCTCCGCACTTTATTTGTCAATTGGCAAAAAGCTTGTCGGTATGCTCTGCATAAACGATCCCATACGCGAGGATGCGGCGGAAGTGATAGACGGGCTTAAAAACTGCGGCTTCAAGCGCATAATAATGCTTACGGGCGACAGTGAGGCAGCGGCGAAAAAAGCCTGCGAAAAACTCGGAATAGATGAATACAGGGCGCAGGTACTGCCCGAAGACAAGGCAAATATGGTCAAGCAGCTCAAACAGGACGGACATAAGGTAGTTATGGTCGGCGACGGCATAAACGACTCGCCTGCGCTTGCGGCGGCGGATGTTTCGGTCGCAATGAGATCGGCATCCGATATAGCAAGGCAGGTCGCGGATATAACTTTGCTGACGGAAGATATGTCATCTTTGATAGTGCTGAAAGAATTGAGCGAAAAACTGTTTAAACGCATAAACGAAAACCACAGGTTCATAGTCGGCTTTAATACAATGCTTATCATAGGCGGCATCAGCGGTGTTCTCACACCCTCCGCTTCGGCGCTTTTGCATAATGTTTCAACTACCTGCATCAGCGGTCTCAGCACAAGACCGTGCCTGTTAAGATAATACATTAGGCGGATAATAAAGCGAAGAGGGGGTGTCACCCTCTGGCAAAAAACAGGTTTTTTGCCAATTAGCAGACTTGTCTGCGTGCATCAAAGATACACTTGCAAGTCTGTAAGGTTTGCGGACTTAGCGGCTGCGAACTATAGTTCGCGCCGTCCCTGCGGGATTTGTGCGGCTTTAGCCGCGCAAACAAGCTCCTCGCACGGGCAAAGCCCGCACTGCGGATTAAAGCCTGCGGCGCTGATAATGTTAATAGAATTGTTAAAAGGGGCTTAATCGCTGATTTTCAAGATAAATTTTAATGCGACAGCCCCGTGCTTACTTAATTTGTTAAAAAATATACCAATACATCACAAAAAATGTCAAAAAGGACGATATCACAAGTAATGCGACTGCATCGCGTTTTTCGTCCTCAACTCTGAATATCATCATAAAAAACAATGTCACTATCAGAAATACCGACCAGAAAAACAAATTCAGCACCGCAAACCTGCCCATATACAGGGCACCTGTGATAAGACCTTTCATAACACCGCCCGGCATATTTATATTTTTAAAAATCAGTATCAGCCAAAGAAAAAATATACAAAAAGCCGTCAGCAGCGACTCCCCAAGCGGAAACAAATTCAGTCCGAAAACAAGCAGACCAAGCCATATGATCGCAGTAATGCCCCATAAAATATCGGGCACTTTTTCCTTGATAATATGTATAACAAAAGCATTTGTCACCGCTATAAACCATACAATTGCGCAAACCGCAAAATTTACAAGACCGAATTCCATTATTCTTTAACTTCTTCTTTAAAAATACCCGTATTTTTTACCGCGGTATACAATGCCTGACCCAGAATACCGCAGGAAATAAGCTCGCCTGCGCCTACCGTCAACATAAAATACCATATTGCGCCCTCAATATGATAAGCGTAACGCAGCACAAAAGGCACTATCAGCATATTTGCAATAATAGGCGGCAAACTTGCAAGGTATCTGTGTTTTTTCAGAAGCCTTGTACCTATAGCACCCAAAAGTGTTGCTATCGAGCCGAAAATAACATCCCATATAACGCCGCCTGCAAGGATATTTGATAAAAAGCAGCCGATAAAAAGTCCCGGTACAGCCGAGGCTATAAAACAGGGTAAAATGCACAATGCCTCCGAAATACGTACCTGAATAACGCCCGAAGCAAGACCGAAAGCATTGCTCAACAATGTCAGCACAACATACAATGCTGCAACAATTCCTGCCTGTGCGATAAACGAAGCACTTTTATTTTTCATAAATAAAAATCTCCAGTCAATAAAAATATAATGCACCCTAAGGGAATCGAACCCTCACCTTCCGATCCGGAGTCGAATGCTCTATCCATTAAGCTAAGGGTGCATATAAGAGGTGTCGCATTAAGCTCCACCCTCTGGCAAAAAACAGGTTTTTTGCTGATTTTACAGTTATTTTTGCAATTTTGAGCTGTTCACTATATATATTCCCGCGCTTACGCACACAAGTGCAAGCACAAGCTTCACATCCAAAAAATCCTCGCCGAGTATAACACCCGACAAGATCACGCCGAAAATGGGATTAAGAAAACCGTAAAGCGATATTTTGCCCACATGATTATATTTAAGCAATTTTGCCCACAGTGTAAATGCAGCCGATGACAAAAACGCAAGATAAGCAAGTATCAGCACGCATTTAATATCATAAAAAACTATCCTGCCGCCCAGAATAAAGCCTGTCACAGCAAGAATAAAGCCGCCGAGAGTGAGCTGCCAGCCCGTAAGAGTTGTACTGTCCGTGTTTTTTGCGGCTATTTTTGTTATAACACCGCCCGAGGCAAAGCAAAATGCCGCAATAAGCATAAAACCGTCACCCAAGAACGTAAAGCCCGTATCAATGCCTGCGCCGAGGTTGCATATCACAACACCCATAAAACCAAGCACACAGCCGATAGTCTTTTTAATATCCATTCTGTCGTCTTTAAAGGCAAAATGCGCAAGCAGCACGGCAAAAAAATTACCCATTGAGTTTATGATAGACCCTTTTACACCCGAAATATGCGTTAAGCTGATGTAAAAAAACACATATTCAAGAAAAGTCTGTACAAAACCAAGCAGTACTATGCCCTTTATATCCTTTTTTTGCGGCAGAACGATGCGTTTTTCAAAAATACAGTTAAAAGCAATGACCAGCATTCCCGCTATAATAAAGCGCACACCCGCAAAAACCAGCCTTTCGGGCACAGTGCCGTTTTCTATGCGGAAAAACTCATAACCCTTTTTTATAGCGGGAAATGCACTGCCCCAAAGTGCCATTGAAATGACGGCAATAATAAAAATATTCAGTTTATTGGTAAAAAAGCGTTGTTCGGTATTATCATTTTTCATAATAAAAACGATTATAGCATATTTCGCAGCACATTTCAAGATATTATTATTTTTTTGAGTTTCCCCATTTTTTTAAAAAAAAAATTATTGTTTTTGCTTGTTGTCGCTTCCGTAAACCCCTCCACCACGCTACGCGCGGTCCCCCTCCCCTGATCGCTTACGCTAAAGGGGAGGCAAGACTAATGCAACGCCTTGATTGTATTAAGGAAATCAGCGCCGCAGGCTCTTGGCTCCCCTTCTTTCAGGGGAGCTGGCAGCCGAAGGCTGACTGAGGGGTTTACGGCAGAGGTATACTAACATAAACAATAATTTAACAAACTATCAAACATTTTTGTTTTTCTTGTTTATAGCCAATAATCGTACATTTGCGGAATATGTTAAAGAAAAAAAATGGGGAAACTCAAAAAGAATATTTTTTCTATTTCACCGAAACGTAACTTACCCCTTCAAACTCCACTATATCGCCCTCATATATCTTTTTTCCGCGCATAGTGCACACTTCGCCGTTCACTTTCACAAGCCCGTCAATAATAAAATGCTTTGCATCCGAGCCCTGCGAAACGGCATTAGCAAGTTTAAGAAACTGCTGTAACTTTATAAAATCCGTAGTCACCGTAATTTTTTTCATTTTAGTACCTCTTATCATAACTTAACGGGCAGCACAAGATAATTAAAGTTTTCGTTGCCCTCGCTGCTGCGTATTATACAGGGCGAAAGACTGCTTATAAAGTACATATTCAACTTTTCTTCATCCACTGCCTTGCAAATGTCAATAAGATAATTCGGCGCAAAACCTATGCGCAGATCTTCACCGTCAAAATCTATATCTATCTCGTCATCGAAATTACCGAAACTGTTTGCCGCGTGTATATCCAGCTTGCCGTCGCTTATCTCAAAAACAACTCTTGTCTGCTTAACATCCCTCGATATAATAAGCAAACATCTTTCAAGCACGGAAAGCAGCCTGTTTCTCGAAACACTCACAAAAGTTTTGTAATCGTTTGTGAACATATTTTTATATTCAATAAAATCGCCCTCAAACAAGCGTGAAGTAACAACACAGTTTTTCAGACAGAAACAAACAAACTTTTTGTTGAATTTTATTGCCGCAGTCTCTTCGTCATCTGTAAGACGGCTTATCTCCGTAAGTGTCTTGCCCGGAACTATTATTTTGCTGTTGGTCTCTTTTTCTATCATCTCTACCCTATGGGCTATTCTGTGACCGTCCACCGCAACTATATTCAGCTTATGACCCGAAAACTCAAAAAGCTCGCCCATAAGCACGGGGCGTATATCTTTTGTGGAGATAGAGAAAATGGTCTGCTTTATCATAGATTTCAGCACCGAACCTTTTATCTCCGCTTCGTCCGTGTTCTCCATCTCTTTCGGCCGCGGAAACTCGTCGCCGTTAAACGCCTGTATCTTGAATACCGCTTTTCCGCATTTTATAGTGGTAACATAGTTATCATCACAGTCGATGTCTATAAGACCGTCATCCTCGTTCATGCTCCTTATAATATCAAAAAGCATTTTTGCATCAATGGCCGCAGAACCGATATTGTAAACTTCCGTATCCTCAATATTTGCCGTTTCAATGCTCATTTCAAGGTCGTTTGCAAGCATACGGAAGCCCTGTCTGTCGGCTGTGAGCAGTATACATTCAAGTATTGGATTGGGTGTTCTGGGTGAAACACATTTCTGAACTATGTTAATGTTATCCAACAGTTTCTTTTTATCACAAGCTATGTGCATTTCGTTTTCCTCCGTCAATATATATAATATATATTATTAATTATTCAGTAGTAATAGCAGTAGGGGCTGTTATTTTTTGGATAAGTTGTAAAAAGCTTTAAAACAAGGCACTTTCCGCTGTTGACTAAAAGTGGAAAAAGGGGTGATAAAACTACTTTTTTCAACAATTGTCCACAGGCATTTCTGCAACTGTTTATATTAAAATACTCATCTCATAACTTTTCCACATTTTCCAACATAAAAATAACAATAAAATAACAATAAAATAACAATAAATGTTTTCAATCGCTTATCTTCTTTTCAAGATTAAGCACTTTTGTTCTGAATTCCTCGTCGTTTTCGATCATCGACCCTATTTTTTTGCAGGCGCTAAGGACTGTAGTGTGGTCCTTGTTGCCAAATTTTCTTCCTATTTCCTTGTAGTTTTCGCTCAGCATTTTCCTGCAAAGGTACATTGCCGTCTGCCTTGCTATGGCAAGCGGTTTGTGCTTCTGCTTGCTTTTCAGATCCTCGGGCGAAAAACCAAAGGTGTTTGCAACAACTTCCTGTATGTAGTCGATAGTGACTTTCGGCTTGTTCATCTTGATTATGTCGGCTATTGCAAGCTCTGCCATCTCGATAGTCACTTCACCAGGGTATATCTTCTGATAAAGCACCACGCGGTTCAAGACGCCCTCAAGTTCACGTATATTGCTGCGTATGTTCTCCGATATGTATTTTATAACGTCATCGGGTATGGCATAGTTCATTGCTCTTGCTTTCTGCTGCAATATAGCTGTTCTTGTCTCAAAATCGGGCAGGCGCAGGTCAACCACAAGACCCGCCTGAAAACGGGAAACAAGCCTGTCCGTCAGATGCTCTATCTCGGCAGGCGGACGGTCGCTTGAGATCACTATCTGGCTGCCGTTCATCTGCAATTCGTTGAAAGTATGGAAAAACTCTTCCTGTGTCTGCACCTTATTTGAGATAAACTGTATATCGTCGATAAGCAGAAAATCAAGGTCGCGGTATTTCGAGCGGAACTCCGTGTTTTTGTTCGTTCGTATCGAGTCGATAAGCTCGTTCATAAAGGTAACGGACGCAACATAGGCGATCTTCAGATTAGGGTCGTTTTCAAGCGCTTCGTTGCCTATGGCATTCATAAGATGCGTTTTGCCAAGTCCCACACCGCCGTATAAAAACAAAGGGTTGTATTCCTTGCCGGGCATTTCCGAGACCGCAACGGCAGCGGAATGTGCAAGCTGGTTTGAACTGCCGACAACAAAGTTGTCAAAACGGTATTTTGTCGTAAGTCCGTTTGCATTCCTTAAAGGCGCTTCTTCAGCCTTCGGCTCCTCTTTTTTCAGGGTCAGACCTTCCGTATCCGTGCCTTTTATTATTATTTTAACGCTTGTCAGCTTGCCCGTAACGTGCTTTAAAGCATTTTGCAGCAAAGTTATGTAATTTTTTTCAATATGGTTTTTGATGAAAGGCAGGTCTGCCTCCAAAACAAAAATATCGTTTTCGTATATAACGGGTACCAAAGGAAGAAACCATGTTTCGTAAGACATATCCGAAAGCTCGTTTTCTATCAGCTCAAGTACCTGTTTCCAGATCTCATTTTTATTCATATTTATCTCCTGTATCTTTTTTAAAGGGTTATGGAAACGCTGAGTCAATGATACTCATAA
>JAGAHK010000311.1 GCA_017627115.1 Bacillota bacterium
CTCGCTTGAGTACAATTATTTATGAGCCCCATCATATCGTGAACGTCCAAATATTTTTGACGTTCACGATAAAATGCTATGGTTTTTTTTTGCGATATGTGATATACTTGTTTTATATGCAAAACCGATCGGAGGTATTTTTTATGGACTACGGATATTTACGCACTGCGGCAGCTACCCCAAAGGTGAAAGTAGGCTGCTGCTCATACAACAAAGAAGAGATATTGAAAACCGTGAAAGAGGCTTATTCAAAGGGCACAGAGCTGCTTGTGCTGCCCGAGCTGTGTATCACGGGCTACACCTGCGGCGACCTTTTCGGTCAGACTGCGCTTATTGAAAACGCAAAGCAGACACTTCTGGAGATAGCAAAAGAGACGGAAGAAATAAATATGGTATTTGCCGCCGGCTTGCCTTTTGAGTACTCGGGCAAGCTTTACAACTGCGCCGCCGTGCTGTACAAGGGTAAGATACTCGGTCTTGTACCCAAAACATATCTGCCCAATTACAACGAGTTTTACGAAATGCGCTGGTTTGCTCCCGCGCCAAAAGAAGACGACAGCATATGGATAAATGAAGAGCAGGATCATGTGCCTTTCGGCAGAAACATTTTTTGCGATTACAACAACAGGAATTTCACCTTTGCCGTTGAGCTTTGCGAAGATCTTTGGTCACCGCAGCCTCCGTCAATAGATTATGCACTTGCAGGTGCAAACATTATAATAAACCTTTCGGCAGGCAACGAGATAACGGGAAAAGCCGAGTACCGCCGCGACCTGGTAAAGGGTCAGTCGGGACGTCTTTTGTGCGGATATATATATGCCTGCGCGGGTGACGGCGAAAGCACGACCGATGTTGTATTTTCGGGACATGACATAATTGCCGAAAACGGCACCGTGCTTGCCGAGAGCACACTGTTTGAAAACGGCATAATATATGCGGATATAGACCTTATGAGCATAGCTTCGCACAGGCGCAAAAACACAAGTTTCCGCACCGACAGCGAATATAATGGCTTTTACAGCAGTTTCTGTTTTGAAAAGAGAAACAATACCGACCTTATCCGTTTTATCGACCCCCACCCCTTCGTGCCCTCGGACGAAAGCAGACGCGACTACCGCTGCAAGCTTATTATGGACATACAGGCGGCAGGTCTGAAAAAACGCATTGAACATATAGGTGCGGAAAACATTGTTCTGGGCATAAGCGGCGGTCTTGACTCCACGCTTGCGCTTTTGATATCCGCGCGCGCCTTTGAGCAGCTCGGCCGCGACAAAAAAGGCATAATCACGGTGACAATGCCCTGTTTCGGCACAACGGACCGCACACACAACAACGCAGTGAAAATGTGTGAGGCGCTTGGAACAACATTCAAGGAAGTTGACATAAAAGGCGCTGTTTTAAAGCACTTTGAGGATATCGGGCAGGATGCGGACAAGCACGACCTGACCTACGAAAATTCGCAGGCGCGCGAAAGAACGCAGGTGCTTATGGATATTGCAGGCAAGTATAACGGTTTTGTTGTCGGCACGGGCGATCTGAGCGAGCTTGCTCTAGGCTGGGCTACCTATAACGGCGACCATATGAGTATGTACGGCGTAAACGGTTCCATACCGAAAACGCTTATCAAATATCTTGTAAAATATGCGGCGGACACCACAGAAAGCGCACTTTTGAAAGAGGCTTTGTACGATGTTCTCGATACCCCCGTTTCGCCCGAGCTTTTACCGCCCGACAAGGACGGCAATATCACGCAGATAACCGAGGACAAAGTAGGCCCTTACGAGCTGCACGACTTTTTCCTCTACAATATGATGCGTCTGTCCTACCCTGCCGAAAAGATATTGTTTTTAGCGGAAAAAGCGTTTGAGGGCGTCTATGACAAAGAGACCATACTCAAATGGCTGAAAAATTTCTATTGGAGATTTTTCAGCCAGCAGTTCAAGAGAAGCTGTCTGCCCGACGGACCGAAAGTAGGTTCCGTAAGTTTAAGTCCGCGCGGCGACTGGCGTATGCCGAGCGATGCCGTACCGAAAGATTGGATAGACAGGTTGGGGAATTGATTTGAACGCAAAAGGCTATATAATCGAAAAATACAATAATATGAACAATGCCTACACCTCGCGCCGATACATAGAAGAGGGAACAAAAAAAGGCATAAACTTTGAAATAATAGGCGCATATGATACCATTGATACGGGCGATCGGCTTATAAACCGCGGAAAAGTGCTTGAAAAGGCTGCTTTTGTGATAAACCGTCACAAATACGGCAATATCAAAGACAAACTTGCCGCTTTGGGCGAGGTATCGGTGAATTCGGTCGAGGTCATCAACGAATATGTGGATAAATCACGTCAGCGCGGACTTGTTTCGCCGTGTATGACCGCGCCGCTTTCCCTGCTTGCATATTCGGGCACGCCGTTTGAGCGCATAGAAGCCGCAGTCGGCCTGCCCTTTATCGCAAAAGGTCTTTGCGGCTCACAGGGTAATATGGTATATCTTATAGAAAATACCGCACAGTATTCGGAACTCTGCCAAAAATACAAGGATACCGAACTGCTTTTTCAGGAATATATCTCAACAAGCTGCGGCAGGGATGTGCGTATGCTCTCGGTGCGCGGCGAAGTCACGGGCTGTATGCAAAGGACGGCAAAAAGCGGTTTCAAGGCGAATTTTGCCCTCGGTGCGGACGTTTGCGGATACCCCGTTGATAACGATATAAAGCGCATTGCCGCCGACATTTACGAACAGACAAAGGCGGATGTGCTTGGAATAGACCTGCTTTTCGGCAAAGACGGCTATGTTTTTTGCGAGATAAACGTAACGCCCGGCATAGAGGGCATTGAAAAAGCCACGGGCTGCAATGCCGCAGCCGCCGTTACGGCGCTTGGAGGTTTGTGTAATGAGCATTAAGGCGATAATTTTTGATATGGACGGCGTTATTTTCGATTCCGAGCGGCTCATACTTGACTGCTGGATAAAGGTAGCAAAAAAATACGGCATAGACGATATAGAGCAGACCTGCCGCGCCTGTATAGGCATAAACCGACAGGCAACAGAAGCCACGTTTTACCGCCGATACGGAGAGAACTTTGATTACGACAAATACCGTCACGAAGCGGCGGATATGTTCTTTGCCTCGCTTGAAAACGGAATTCTGCCTATAAAAACGGGTGTCCGCGAATTATTGGACTTTATTGAAAAAAGCAATATCCCCGCTGCCATAGCCTCCTCCACAAAGGCGGAGATAGTCACGCGCGAATTGAGAGATGCAGGGCTTCTCGATCATTTTTACGGGATAGTCGGCGGTGATATGGTGCAAAACAGCAAGCCCGCACCCGATATTTTTTTGCTTGCGGCGGAAAAACTCGGTGTAAAGCCCGAAGAATGTCTTGTTATAGAGGACTCGCACAACGGCATAAGAGCCGCCGCCAACGCAAATATGCACAGCATTATGGTGCCCGACCTTCTGCCGCCCACGGACGAGATGCGGGAGTTAAGCGATAAGGTACTGGACACACTGCTTGATGTAAAGGAGTACATCCGAAAATGCCTATGAACAGGAAACAGGCGGAAGACATGGTCTACCGCAGTTATATGAAAGCCGCAAAAAAGCTTGACTACAATGCCCCCGACAGCCAAAAGCGCCGTCCCGAGCTTACAAAGGCAATTATCAGGCAGCTTGACGGCTATTACAAAAACAGGAATATACTTGTGACGGGCAGCAAAGGCAAGGGTTCTGTATGTATAATGATGCAGGCTATTTTATGCGCACACGGCAAAAACACGGGGCTTATGACAAGTCCGCATATAATTGACTTTAACGAGCGTATACGCATAAACGATGTTTATATGACAGACGAGGAATTTGCACGATACGCGGAGGCGATACGCCCGACACTTGAACTTATAGACAGCACTATTGCAGAAAACGAGTATATAAGCCCGATAGGAATACAAGCCCTGCTTGCGCTGCTGCATTTTGGCGGCAAAACGGACATAAATATCTTTGAGTGCGGAAAAGGTGCAAAATATGATGATGTAAATAATCTGAGCCGAGAATACAGTGTTGTAAACCGCATTTTTGCGGAACATACACGCGAGCTTGGCGCTGCTGTCGGAGATATTGCGCGCGACAAGGCACATATAATACAAAAGGGGCAAAAAGCCGCCTATACCTCGGCACAGGATACGGAAGTGATTCGGATACTTGAAGACCGTGCAAAAAACTGCGGTGTTGAACTAAAAAAATACGGCAGGGACTTTTATTGCGAAAACACACATATGAGCAGGTTTGGCACGAAATTTGACATTATTTCAAAAAAAGCGGCATACAGGGATATAAGCCTGCCGCTTCTCGGAGCGCATCAGGCGGAAAATGCCGCGCTTGCGCTTGCGGTATGCGAAGATATACTCGGAGAGCTCGACTGCGACACAGTGAGAAAGGCTCTTGCAAATGTACATTGGCCGGGCAGGCTGGAAATAGTTTCGGACTCGCCCGTGACTATAGTTGATGCCTGCATAAACAGAAACTCGGCAGAGCGTGTAAAAGAGGTTCTGGAAAAGATAAAGCACGGGAAGATCACCGCTGTTATGGGCATCCCTGCCGATAAGGACTGCAAAGGTGCAGCGGATGTCATCTCGGGCATAGCCGACAGGATAATAATGACCGCCGCGGACAATCCGCACTACAAATTCGATAAAGCTTCGGCAGAAGGCATAAAAAATGCAGTTTATGCGGACACTCTCGAAAAAGCGCTGAATACCGCGGCAAAAAGCAAGCCCGATATGCTGCTTATTCTCGGTACGACAGCACTTGTGTCGGAGTTTTACGCAAAATTTTTATTACCCCTTGACGGCGGGCATATATTTACACTATAATGAATATAATGATTGTATTATAAATAAAACGCCGTTTTAAAGATGCCTAAAACAAGTTTTGTTTTTTGATGTGATCGGCGTTTTATAAAGCTTTTTTGTATCGACATACAATGTATCGGAGGAGAAAACATGGATAGAATTCAGAAATCATACCAAAAATTCAGCGACAGCTATGATGCATTCATGACACAGCGCACATGGCAGAGCCAGGTTTATAATGAGCTTTTCTGGAACAGTGTGAGAGACAAGGACATTGCCGAAAAAATACTTAAATACATACCCGACGATTTTTCGGGCTTTTTGCTTGATGTGCCCGTAGGTACTGCCGTTTTTACCGAAGAAAAATACAAAAAGATAAACCATGCAAAGATATGCGTTGTGGATAACAGTGAAGATATGCTCGAAAAGACACGCGAACGTCTCGGAAAGTGCGGCAATATCAAAATATTGCAGGGTGATGTATCAAAGATGCAGTTTTCCAACAACACATTCAATATAGTTATAAGCATGAACGGTTTTCACGCCTTCAACAGCAAAGATCAGGCTTATTCGGAAACCTACCGCGTGCTCAAAACGGGCGGCAAGTTTATTGCAAGTATGTATATAAAGGGCAAGTGCAAGACAACAGACCTGCTCGTAAAGCATATACTTACAAAAAAAGGCTGGTTCACACCGCCGTTCGAGACCGAACAGAGCCTTAAAGAAAGGCTTGAAAAGATGTACCGCATAGAGGATTTTCATGTAGACGGTTCAATAGCGTATTTCTGTGCGATAAAAAAATAAACGGGTGAAAAATGAGGCTGTTTAAATTTGTTAAGGAAGTATGTGCGCGCGTGCTCAAAAATGATTTGATAGCCATGGCAAACGAGCTGACTTTTAAACTGATGCTTTCGATTTTTCCGTTTATCATTTTTGTTATCACGATAATAGCGCATTTGAAAATCGAATACAGTGAATATATCGACTTTTTGTTAAGCGATGTGCCCGAGGATATAAGCCGCCTTATCTACGCTTTTCTGGACGAGGCTGTCTATACCCGTCCCGCAGGTCTTATGTCCGTCAGTTTGTTTGTTGCGCTTTTTTCCGCTTCATCGGGTTTTCACAGCTTTATAAAGGGGCTCAACCGCGCTTACGGCGTGCGCGAGAAGCGAAATTTTGTTTACACAAGGATGATATCGCTGTTTTTGGTGTTGCTTTTATCCGTGACGATAATGCTCGCTTTTTACATCCTTATTCTCGGTGGTCAGATAAACGAGATACTGCTTGAGCTGAAAATAATCGACCATGTTCCGAAAGTCAACGCACTTGAGATAAAGCTGCTGATGGCAGCCGTCTTTGTTGTGGTGATCGTGCTTGTGTATCAGATAGGCGCAAATATACAGGTGAGGGTGATAAATATCATGCCCGGCACGCTGTTCACCATGGGCGCATGGTTCGTTCTGTCAAAACTGTTTAATATTTATATAACAAAATTTGCGCGGTATTCGGCGGTCTACGGAAGTATAGGCGCTCTGTTCGTGTTTTCACTGTGGCTTAATGTGCTGTGCTTTGCGCTGCTGATAGGCTGTCAGGGCAATGCGGTGCTGTGCGACAAAGAATTTATGGAGGACTTATTAAAAAATGGAAGAGAGGATAAAGCAGCTGATAGAGCTGTTCAAAAGAACTGAACAGGAGATCTCCACCGCAATAATCGGTCAGAGGGAGATAATAGATTTTGTGCTTATAGGCATGATAGCAGGCGGCAATGTGCTGCTCGAAGGTATGCCGGGTCTCGGAAAAACACAGCTTGTAAAGACCATAGGCAGGGTTTTGAATATGGATTTTTCGCGAATTCAGTTCACGCCCGACCTTATGCCCTCCGACATCACGGGTACCGATATTTTTGTAAAAGCAGAGGAAGGCGGAGGCTTTCAATTCCAGAAAGGTCCTGTTTTTGCTAACATAGTACTTGCCGACGAAATAAACCGTGCAACACCCAAAACACAGAGCGCACTGCTTGAAGCCATGCAGGAAAAAACCGTTACCTGCGGCAAAAATACCTATGCACTGCCAAAGCCGTTTTTTGTGCTTGCAACACAAAACCCCATAGAGCAGGAGGGTACCTATCCCCTGCCCGAAGCGCAGCTTGACCGCTTTATGTTCAAGCTGAATGTGGCTTTCCCGACGGCAAAAGAGCTTATGGAGATAGTAAATCTTACCACCGCCGCCGAGCAGTATCAGCCGCAGCCCGTTGCCGATGCCTCTTTATTTGACGAAATATTCAAGGTATCGCAGCAGGTGCCTATGGCAGATGCCGTAGCCGATTTTGCAATGAACCTTGTTATAAAGACCCACCCCGAAAACGGTTGGGAACAGGCTCAAAAATACATACTTTCGGGCGCAAGCCCCCGTGCGGCGCAGGCAATAGTGACAGCATCAAAGATCCGTGCCGTATTGAACGGCAGATACAACGTAAGCTTTGAGGACGTAAAGTCTGTTGCAAAGCCCGTTCTCTGCCATAGAATACTGCTCAACTTCGAGGCAATGAGCGACGGTATAACCGCCGAAAAACTTGTTGATACCCTTCTGAACGAAAAATAAAACACACGGGGAGTCGCATTAAGCTCACCTTATATGATAACTCTACTCAGCGTGGAGAAACCCCTCAGTCACGGCTAAAGCCGTGCCAGCTCCCCTGAACAAGGGGAGCCAAGCATAGGCACAC
>JAGAHK010000312.1 GCA_017627115.1 Bacillota bacterium
GAGTATTTATTTTCATAAATGTTTTCAAGCCTTTCCTTGCGCAGTTCATCCGTCCATACCCATTCCTTGAACTTTTCGATTATTATTTTCTGTTTCTCGGCTGCCGCAAAAGTTTTTTCCCTGTTCAGTACCTTTTTCACGCCCGATTTTGCCGACGGCCAGGGTACCTCGTCTTTTACCGTAACGGCACGCATATTCAGCGTTTTTTCGATAATGTTCACGGCGTTTATATCCTCCGTGCCGTATATCTTTGTTGCCGCGGTGGTATATTTATAGTTGAATCTGTTCCTTATCTCCCATGTACCCGTTGCATCGTCATGCACGACATAGTTCTGCACCCTGCGGCTTTTGTAGGTATTTGAGCCGAGAAGATAGTTGATAAAATCGTTTATCACATCCTCGGGCACCCACGGGGAGCCAAGAGTGATATAGATGTCATCGGTGTTTATTTTATGCGGAAGCACCCTTTCTATTGCCTTTATGTTATCATCAAAATAACCGTTGTATTTTTTGTTTGCCATTTGGGCGGCAGAAAGCTTGCGGCGCAGGTTGCCCGAAAGATATTCCTCCGTGGTCTCCCAGCCTTTGTAAAAACATTCGTCCCAGGTATCGGGATTTTGGTAAATAGCGCCTTTGAGGGCGGTTATGACACTTTTGTAATCCTCCCCCGTAACAAAAGCTATATACTCTATATCTACCCTGCCGAATTTATCAAGACAGCGCACAAGCGCAGCCGAGGGGTCGGAGATGTGTTCATCCGCACTGTCCTTTGGCGTTAAAAACGGATTTTCCCAATCAAGCGGCAGTTCCATACTTGTAACAGCCTGTATATGTGCCGCCTCCGCTTCCTTTTTGGCTATGTTTTTCAGTTCTTCCTTTTCTCTGCGCAGTTCTTCCTTTCTTCTACAGATGTACGCAATGAGGTTTTCAAGCTCATCTTCGGATATTTTACCGTTTTTTGCCGAAGAGACTTTCCTTATCAGTTTCTTTATCTCTCCGACCGTTTCCGTTCTTTGATCTTTTTCCTTCATCCGATCACTCCCTTGACTTTTATCACTCTGTTTTCTCATTTTTTGCACTGTACATCATATCATATGCTATGAGTAAAAAAAATACCATAAGGATCAGCTTCATCAGCGATAACCGAGGATGTGCCTGATTTTGCCGTATTCAACTAACCAAATAGTAACCCAGTAAAAGCAGCCAAATATCGACATTTCAAGATTACACTAAAAAAACACTCATCCAAGTAATAACGGAATGTCTTAACAGATGTACAGATTATCGCTATCGCACATCTCCGTTCCAATAAGATAGGTGTAATCCGCTTAAACAGAGGCTGTGACACAGAACCGTCACCCGTCCTGCATAAAATATCATTTTTTGTTTTTAGTGCATTGAAATTTTTGTTTGTTTTTGTTATAATGTTCTTGTAAAATATTTCGGGAGGGAATGAAATGATAAGAAAAACAACAAAAGATATTCTGGCAGAGTCATTTCTTGAACTTGCCGAAAGCAAACGTATTGACAAAATAACCATTACCGAGATAACAAATAACTGCGGTATGTCACAGCCTACGTTTTACAACCATTTCAAAGATAAATACGATCTTATCGTTTGGATACATACGACCCGTGTGCAGCGGATAATGTCAAAGATAGGCAGTGAAAATTACACTTGGAGAGATACACTTATTGAAGGTGCAAAATATTACTTTGAAAACAAGGAATATATGGCAAATGCACTGAAGCATACAAGCGGACAGGATTCATTTTTGCAGTATGTCCGTCACACCAACACGGAACTGCTTGCAACGGAAGTACGAAAGAAAATTATGACGGAATACATACCCGACGAGATATACGGCATAATAAAAGTGTATGTTTACGGCACGGTGCAATATATGCTTGAATGGCTGTTAAGCGGAGCAAAGCAGCCGCCCGAACTTGTGGCGCGTATATGGGAAGACAGTCTGCCCGAATTGCTGAAACAATATTTATATTTCGATAATGCGAATTGAATTTTGTAATTTGACTAAAATACAAAAACATTTTGTAACCGGACCGAATCCTATATGGACATTTGGTTCGGTTTTTATTATGATAAAAATATAAAAACAAAAATAAGGAGGAATTATTATGGCAGATAACAAAAAAATCATTGAGGGATTACAGATCATTGTTACAGACCTTGCACAGCAGGCAGACGGACACGCTATCCAGTCCAAAATTTTTGCGGCACAGGGTTTTTCAAAACTTGCCGACAAGTATGCGGAACACGCTGTTGAAGAACGTGGATATGTTGATAAGTGCATCGACAGAATGCTTGACCTCGGAGCGGAGATCAAGAACGGTGCAAAGAAGGAATCACCCGTATGCACCGACCCCGTTGATTGGATAAAATATGACCTGAAAGTGTCAAAGGACGGCCTTGCTTGGCTTAAAACGCTTGTTGAAGAAGCAAGGGATGATTATACGACTTATGATATTTTAAAAGAATATTACCGGGACGAGGAAGAGGATATGTATTGGGCGGAAGCACAGCTTGAACTTATCGAAAAGATAGGTTTGAAAAACTGGCTTAATAATCAGATTTGAGGGGGGATACCGTGATACCCGAAAATGTGAGAAAAGTTTTTGAGGAACATTTGTGGTTTGTATCTACATTCGGCGACGAGCCCAATGTTGTTCCCGTGGGTTTTAAATGTGTGACCGATGACGGAAAATTCGCAATAGGTGCTATTCTGCTTGAAACTACACTTGAAAACATAAAGCAAAACGGAAAAATAGCAATAGCCGCCGCAGACCCTTTAACGGCAGAAGCGTATCAGATAAAAGGTACAGCCGAGTTTGTGACGGAAGGTGCGGTGTATGAACATTACGCAAAATTGGCGGAAGATACTTTCAAAGGCGCATATCCGCTGAAATACGCCCTTATCGTTACGCCCGAAAAACTGATAACGGCAACCCCGAACCAACATAATAAAGAAGAGATACCTATTTGAAAAAAATTTATTATAAAACAAGTAGGGCATCTTTGAAAGGAGGATGTAATTATGGAAATTAAAGCGGTAAAATTCAGAAAAGACGGTTTTTACGGTCAGCCTTTTGTAATGGGCGGTGAAGACGGTGCGGATAAATTTGACAAAAATATCCGTTACAGAGGAAGTCTGCAAAACTATCTTATAGACACGGGAAACGAGGTCATATTGGTAGATACGGGACTTCCCGAGGGAACGCCCGAAGAGGCACCCGATGAAAACAGTTTCGGCTTTACGGGCAAGGATATTTGCAGCTATATGGATGCATTCAAAGCGCTTGGCTACAAGCCCGAACAGGTGACAAAAATACTTCTTACCCATAAACACAGCGATCATTCGGGTGAAGTAAAATCGTTCCCCAATGCTAAGATCTATGTAAATGAGGACGAGATCTCGGCTGATGAATTGCAGGGCGTTGAAAACATTGTTCCCGTAAAATTCACGGACGGTGCATATCACAACTTCCCCGAAAGTCAGAAGATAATCGACGGCGTTTATTTTATCAAAGCCAAAGGTCACACCAACGGCAACAGTATTGTTATTGTTGAAAATGACGGGCTTTTCTATATGCTCCACGGCGATATTACTTATGTGGACGAGGCTCTTTACGAAAACAAGCTTTCGGTGGTGTATGATGACAAAGAGGCTGCACGCGAAACTCTTGACCGTGTGCGTGAATTCGTGCGCAATAATCCCACCGTTTACTGCGGCACACATACTCCGCAGGGTTATGAAAGCCTTGAAGCAAAACGTGTTATAGACCTCGATAACCCCGTGCCGACCGTTCTTGCGGAAGTTGATTTTTCGGCACAGCAGGCAAGCGGCAAATATGTCTGTTCAATATGCGGATATGTTTACGACCCCGCAGAACACGACGGAGTTGCCTTTGAGGACTTGCCCGACGATTGGAAATGTCCGAGATGCAAGCAGGGAAAAGATAAGTTCAATAAGGCATAATGGTTCAAAAATAATGGTTCAAAATGGAAGGTGGTTTTTGAAAAAGATAATTGCCGCATCCGCAAGTTTATATATCTTTCATCCTGTATGATCACCGCCTGATCTCCGAACCCTTTGCTTAAAAAGAGTGAGTTCCTTTCGGAACATCACCCGCGTAATAAAATTACCCCAAGTGTATAAGCTGAACACTTGGGGTAAGATACTCATCAATGATATAGTTTTTTATTTATTTTTCTTTTCTGCGGGTAACTCAAAAGTACTTATAAGCGTTTTTTGAAGTATAAATGCCGAATCACTCGCGGTTATTGTATTATCCGCATCAACATCGGCATATTTTAACCAATCATCTGTTTTCTTTTGTATCGGCAATTCAAAGGTACTTTTCAATGTTTTTTGAAGAACAAATGTCGCATCGTTTGCGGTCACAACATTATCGCCATCCGCATCACCGAAAGCAGGGTCTTTTGAAACCAATTCGTCCGTGATGTTTATATTGAAACGTACAACAAATTCATCGGGTGCGGTATAATACAGCACATCCCCAAAATCATCTTTAACTTCACTCATAGGTGCATCTTTTGATATGGCACAGACAGTTGTCGTTCCCTCTCCCGTGCCCGTTACTTTTCCGTTTTTGTCAACCGCGGCAATATTTTCATCCTCACTGAACCAATATACATCCTTCACGTTGGCATTTGCGGGCTGTACAGACACTTTCAAAACAACACTTTCACCCTGTGCAAGGGTAAACTCACTCTGTCTGCTTTGATTTACCACACTTTCTACGGGCTTGTAAGTGTCAGCGGCACTTCTGATGTCATCCAGAATACCGTTTGTGCCGTAAAGCATATCTTTGAACGCCTTTTCGTTATTGGTGTCTATATCGGTATACGCCCCCGAATAAGACGGCTTCATATTCGACCTTTGCAGAGTGTTGTAGGGCTCAAGCAGAACATCCGCGTAATAATAATTAAAACTGTTGAGCGTTAGTTCGCCCGATGCTATTTTTCTTTTGTATAGCGGCGCTTTTTTCACCATGTCATTATAACGCTGCAAAAACATATTGTGGTATACGCCTGCGCCCGTAAAATCGGCAAAAAGCGCTTTTGCGGCTGCTATACGGCCTGAGTCTTCGTAGTTGGCCTTGAACAAAGCCTTCAGCTCGTTTTCCATTTCCCTGTACTGTACAAATTCTTTCGGGTCTATGCCGTAATTTTTGAACATATCAACATTGAGGTAACCCATGCTGCCCGACCACAGTTCTGTACTTTTATGGTCTAACTCCGCAAGCTCACGCAGATAGTATTTTGCATAATTATAGGCTACCGTTTTCTGTTTATCGTAAAGCGAGAATTTTTCGATACATTCTTCAAGCTTTGCAGCCTCGTCCTTAAAAAACTTGTGTTTGTCGGAGGCGGAATTTATTTTTGAAGTAAGTATGTTGTTGCTGCCGTCCGCAAGCGGGATATCATAGCCGTATGACAGGAAATTCTGCGTATATACATAATCGGGCAGACCCGAATGTGCAAGCGCGGACTGTTGTTTTGCAATGTCCGCATACATTGCAGAGGCAAGGTTGAAATTTGCCTGCGCGGTAAGATAATTATTAAGCCGTTCCTGCATTGCCGTTTTTTCATTTTCATACGCTTCCATATTTCGTTTATGTTCTTCGGGCAGGATCTCCAGCGAGGCTTCAATATATGTCCTTTCCGATGTCAGCCCATAAACAATATCATTTACCCTTGAAAACAGCCCCGTAAGGTCATTCCATTTGTTAGTATCGAGGGTATAATAACTGTATGCGCCTTTATCGTAAAGTGCCATCCGACGCGCCACAAGCTCCTTGTAAAGCACGGCATATCTGTCCGTCACACCGTTAAGCGATGATTCTATGGTGTTTATCTTTAAAACACAGTTGTTTTTTAACTCCGTTTCTTCATCAAACTTTTTCGGTCTTCGCTTGTATTCTTCCTCGGAAGTTATCGCGTAATAAAGCTCGTTATATTTTGATGATACTATATTATATAACGGATCGTAATATCCGGTAAACCGAACATAATCACTTTCGGTGATGGAATTATCGACATAAAAGCCCGCGTTTTGGGATACGCTTTCCGCCTCGCTCAGCATCTGTGAGTAAAGTGCGGATACATCCCCGTCAAGGGTTTTTGCCGCAGAAATAAGGCTGTTGATGTACGCCTGCTGTCTTTTTTTGTAGTCCTCGTCATTTTCATCCGTTTTCTGTTCGGGCTGTGTTATGGACGAATACTTTGAAGTGTCGGGCTTTACATTGTCAGTATTTGTCTTTTGTTTATTCTGTTCGTTTTTTGCCTGTTCGGCCGCCCTTGCTTTTTCCTGTTTTTTCTCGCGCTCCTGTATTTTGCGTATCACCTCGGATGCTTCAGCTTCAAGCTGATCGTGAAATTCGACCGCCTTTTCGTGTGCATATTTTGCCAATTGATAGTTTTTTTCGGCAAGCTCACGCATATATGTAACCATTTCGGCGCCTTTTTTTAGGGAGATATTCTGACCGCCCATTTTGCCTATCGTAAGATTGACTATATTTCCCTCGGCGGTGACGCTGACGTTTTCCGCTCCCGTTATTTCGCTTATCATGCCGAGCACCTGATCGTAAACTGTGTTCATCGCGCTGTCAACACCCGCCGCTGTTGCGCTGGGCTTGGACATAAGACCCGGGACTATCGTATTTTCCACAATAAATTTTATAAGCCAAGCAGAGCTTGCTTTTACCGCGGCTTCACGGGCAAATTCGTTATGCTTTACACAGTTGTCGTATGCTGTTTTGCCCGTTGTCATAAGTTCGTTCATCATACGGTGTTTTTCATTGAATGCCTGTGCTTCGGGCTGGCTGCTGTAGTAGGAGTCAATAAGTGTTTTTGCATCACCCGTGAATGTATTAAGTTTTGTATATTCCTCGTTATAATACCTGTCGGGGTCATCCTCTGCGGACACCCCGCCGTAATACGGGATAAGTTCCTTGCAGTAGTTCTGCGCACGGTCGTGCATTACCTTCCATGCGTGAGTATAGCCCAGGGAATCATTTATGGTATCGCACATCTCTTGAGCACCGACTTCACCGAACTGTTCTCTTCTGTCGTCATGGAGATAAAACCCCGATACATTCCTTTTGTCCTCATATTCCATATTCCGAAATGCATCGAGATTAAACTGCGTTCCGCAAGTTCGGCTGTCATAATCAACGCCGTTTATCGTATAGGTTATGTAATGCGTGCCAAAGAAGGTAAGATGTGTTTTAACATTTTCCACCGTAAGAGTTTTTGTCACATCCGCCGCATATACTCCCGTCGGCATATATCCCGTTATCATTGCCGCCGCAAGGATCAGCGCCATGCCCCTTTTTATTATATTCTTTTTCATTTTTACACCCCTTTCAGTCAATGATATTCGTATTCCGCAGAAA
>JAGAHK010000313.1 GCA_017627115.1 Bacillota bacterium
ATTTATGAGCCCCATCCTATAGTGAACGTCCAAATATTTTTGACGTTCACTATAAATTTCCCGTTTTTTACAGCGGATCTTCTGCATCTATTATCATTAAAGGGACAAATGCAAAAAAAGTTTGATAATCACCACAATTCAGTTTAAAAGCAGATCTCGCGTATTCCTTTGTCATAATAATCCGTTGCATGCTTTTTCAGGGCATCAACAGCCTCTTTCGAGAAAACGCCCGGTATATGCAAAGCGGCAAGTATTACTGTGGAACCGACCACAGCGCCTATCTGTTCTTCCGCAAGAGCGACTTTCTCCTCATCCTCTGTGCCGAGATAGCTTCTTATAAATCTGTCCCAGATATGCTTTGCCTGCTCCTTTGTAAAGCCGTGCAGCATATCCTTTGCGCTGAAATCAAAGCCGTTTGTTGCAAAAAAGTTGTATACAAGATACATACTGCCCATATCGAATATGGGATGACCCTTGCCGCAGGATGCCATATCTATAAACATAAGTTCGCCGTCGGACTGACGCATAACATTGCCTATATGACAGTCGCTGTGTATAAAGGTGTTTCCTTGCGGTATACTCTCCACTATCGCTATCATTTTATCGAGTTCTTCATCGGAGATAAGGTCATTGCCCCTGACTCTCTTCAATATCGCCAGCCTTGACTCTCTTATCGGCGGAAAATCGGGCGATTCAACTTCGATACCGTGTACCTTTTTAACAAAGTCCGCAAAAATATCAATGTATTTATCGGTGTTTTCGGGGTCTTTTTGTATATAGTGCAGGATGTCGTCCGCGTTCAGCATTTCATAAATAACGCCGTAGCAATCGCCGACTTTCACAGTATCATAAGAAATAGCCGTAGGCACACCGAAAACAAAGGCAGCCTTCGCCATTCTTCCCTCGTTCTCGATCATAGCCGAGCGGATGCCCGAATTGAACACCTTTATTATTTTATCCTCGTCGATACGGTAAACCTTTGCCGTGCCGCCAACGCCCACAAGTTCCAGACCGTCAACAGAGAAGCTACGCAGAGCCTTTTTGACATTCAGAAGATTTGTAAAGCCCGTCACATCAAATATATCATAGACCTCGCCCGAAACATTTATTACATCAACACCGCCTTTTAAACTTTTCTTCAATTTAAGAAAAACCCTCAGTCCTGCGCTCGATATGTATTCAAGTTCTTCAGCATCAAGAACGGCTTTATCCGCATTATCGCCTACTGCCTCAAACAATTCGTCCTCAAACTGCTTTGCATTGTTTGAGTCTATTTTTCCTGTTAATTTTATTGTGCCGTTTTCTGTTTTTATTATCATATATCCACCTCTTTATTGCTGTGCAACGCCCACACTGAACTTGTACTCTCTTTTAAATCTGCCGCCGTTGAATTCGAGCACCGTGGAATAGCCGTTGCATTGTCCCGAGCACATAAAGCTTTCGCATTTTGAAAGAAAGTAAAGAGCATAGAAATAATTTATCGTGGTATCTTCCACCGAATTGTCATAC
>JAGAHK010000314.1 GCA_017627115.1 Bacillota bacterium
AAAAACAAAAATAATTTTAGCCGATGGCGGCGCATTTGTAGGCGACCATGCTAATGTGAAGCCTAACAGGCTGAACATAGCAAACAGAGCCGTTAAGCAAATGCGCAAAATTATTTTTGGTATCCTTAAATCAGCGTTTCCTTAAACGACAATTTTAAGGAGAATTTATATGAAAAACGTATTGCTTATAAAATACGGCGAGATCGCCACACGCGGCAAAAACCGCTATCTTGTGGAAAACCGCCTTATACGCACTATAATAGAACGACTTGAACCATACGAGGGCTACCGTGTTTACAAAGAACAGGGCAGGCTGCTTGTTGTGAACGAAAAGACGGAGTTTGACTATAATGTGGTCATTCCGCTTGTTGTTGTGCTGCCGGGGGTCACAGCGGTATGCCCGGGAGTAGAGATAGAGGATCAGTCGATAGAGAACCTGCGTGTTACCGCACTTGCGCACTGCAAAGAGCAGTTCGGGGACAAGCCTGTCACTTTTAAGGTGGAAACAAAGCGCAGCGACAAGAAATATCCCCTTACCAGCCGCGAGGTATCTTCCGATGTGGGCGGCTATATCTTCAATAATATGGAAAATGCAAGCGTTGATGTACACGCTCCCGATTTTGTGGTCATGGTCGAGCTTCGCAACAACGCTTATATATATTCGCGCCTTATCCCCGGAGTGGGCGGTCTGCCAATGGGCACTTCGGGCAAGGCTACGCTGCTTATGTCGGGTGGTATCGACAGCCCCGTTGCGGGCTTTCTTACCGCAAAGCGCGGTGTTGAGATCGAGGCGGTCTATTTTGACTCGCCGCCCTACACATCCGAACGTGCAAAGCAGAAAGTTATCGACCTTGCAAATCGTCTTGCGCTCTACACGGGCGAGATAAGGCTGCATATAGTGCCGTTTACGGAAACACAGCTTAAGATCTACGACAGCGCACCGCCCGAAAAAACCACCAGAATGTTGAAGCGGGCCATGTTGAAAGCGGCGGAGAAGATCGCTCTTGAAAACGGCTCTATGGCGCTTGTTACGGGTGACAGCATAGGTCAGGTCGCAAGCCAGACCATGGAGGCGATAAACGCTATCGACAGCGCGGCAAGGGAAATGCCCGTTTTGCGCCCTCTCTGCACGATGGATAAGCAGGAGATAGTGGATATTGCGCGTAAAATAGAGACTTTTGAAATATCCATAAGGCCTTATGAGGACTGCTGCACGGTATTTGTGCCCAAGCACCCCGAGACCAAGCCGAAAAGGAAGATAATAGAGAATATAGAGCGCAAGATAGACGGTCTTGACGCGCTTGTCGAAGAAGCCGTGAAAAACACGGAAACGCTTGTGCTTAAAGGTGATCTTAAATGAAGAAAGCCGATATTATCATAATTGCCGTCCTTTTTATTGCGGCTGCCGCTTTGTACGGTATTTTCGGACTGACGGCGAAAAAAGGCGCCTATGCGGAAGTGCTTGTCGAGGGCAGACCCGTGAAAATGCTGCCCCTCGATACGGATGCGGTATATATCCCCGAGGGGAAAAACCTGCGTATTGAGGTAAAGGACGGCGGGGTCGCCGTTACCGAAAGCGACTGTCCCGATAAAATATGCGTAAACACGGGCTTTATAGGCACGGCGGGACAAACGGCGGTCTGTCTGCCCAATGCGGTATCTGTGGTCGTAAAATCGGAGGATAAAAACAACGGAGTCGATGCTGTTGTGCAGTGAGAGGTAAAAAAGGAGAGTTTTTTATGGGATCGGCAGGCAGATATATCAAAAACAAGGGCAGCAAAAAGAATGCAAAGACCGTGTTTTACGCACTCGGCATAATTTTTATTATAATGGGTTCGCTGATGTTTTACGGCAATATCAGGATGAAACAAACCTGTGATGAAATGCCCGCCGTAATAACACGCATAGGTTCGGGCAAGCGAAAAAACCGTGTATATGTCGAATACACTTACAGGGATAAAGTGTATAATTCCGCTCTGAACTATTACAATGCTTTCACAATGAAAGAGGGCAAACCGATAACGGTATATATCGCTTCCGCATCCCCCGAATTCCCGAAAGTCCCAACAAATGCCGCAATATTTCTTCTTGAGGGCATGGGTTTCGCGGCGATATTGTTTGCCACACTCGGAGATGAAAAAAATTAAAAAACAGATACGGAGGTATATTCTTGAAAAAAGGATTATTCGGTTTTTTCTTTTTGACAGCCATTTTGATGGTTTTAATGGCTTTTGTGCCGTCGGATACAAAAGAGCGCAGCATAATAAAGCACAGTAAGCGTGCCGATGCCGTGATAACAAAGATAGAGGACGGCAAAGTGTATGTGGAGTACACTTACAACGATATTTCATATGAAAGTGTGCTGAATTTTTACAACAGGTTCACAATGAAGCCCGGCAAAAAACTGACTGTCTATATCGACCCCAAAAATCCCGATATACCGAGAGTTCCGAAACGCTGGTACAGGTGGAGCATTGTTTTAATAATTCTTGCGGTATTCGAGATCGGGGATGCTGTGGGGAAAATGATGTATAAACCCAAGAAAAACGAAGTTTTAGAAAACACGGAGATACAATGGAAACGATAACTTCAAATTTATGGATATGGCTTGTGCTGCTTTACGGTCTTTTGCGCGGCACAAGGGATGTTATAAGAAAAAAAGCAATGGAGAAAAGCACTATGATGGAAGTGCTGTTTTTCTATACATTTTTGTCGTTCATCTTCGTTTCATACGAGGGCAGGACGGCGTTTTCGATAGACTATTCCATCTTCGGGCTGGTGTTGTTGAAATCCTTTATGGTCTTTGCGGCATGGCTTTGCAGTTTCAGCGCCATAAAAAAACTGCCCGTCAGCTTTTTCGGCGTTATAGAGATGTCGAGTGTGCTGTTTTCAACGGCAATGGGTGTGATATTTCTCAACGAGAACCTGACACTTTTCCGCGCTCTGGGTACATTGACGGTCATGTTCGGCTTGTTTATGCTTAATTTAAAACGTCAGACCGCAGACCCGAACAATGTGATAAACTTTCAATATGTGTCGCTTGCGCTTGCTTCCTGCCTGTTCAATGCGATCAGCGGTGTGCTTGACAAGGTGATACTGCAAAAGGATGTTATCACAACGGGTCAGCTGCAATTCTGGTTTATGCTGCTGATGTCGGTGTTCTATCTGATATTTTTGCTTGCATCGCGAACAAAGATAGATTTTTCCTGCCTTTGGAAAAACCCGTATATCATTGTTATGGCAGTGCTTTTTGTGCTTGGCGACCGTGCGCTTTTCAAGGCGAACACCATACCGCAGAGCGAAGTTATGATAATGACACTGCTTAAACGCAGCTCCTGTTTTGTGACCATACTCGGCGGCGCACTTGTGTTCAGGGAAAAGAATATAATTTACAGAACACTTTGCGGTCTGCTGATACTTGCAGGTATAGTTATAGGTATGCAGTAGGGCTGTGCGCAGGCAACAAAACTCTTGACTATTTTGCATAATAAATATATAATTATAGAGAAACACCGATCGAAACGAAAAGAAATTTTTTTTGACCTGTTTATCGGTGGGCTTTACAGCAATATTTTATAGTAAGCGAATTAAATAATTGGACTTAAGCTTGCTTAAGTACGATTATTTATGAGCCACATCATATCGTGAACGTCTAAATATTTTTGACGTTCACGATAAAAGCATACGGAGGTATTTATGTATAATCTAACTTACACACCCATGCTGCTTGCGCGCGAGTGGACGGTCATGGACACATTGCTCATTGTGGGCATAATCATTGTGGCTGTTGTGGCGCTGCTCTATTTCCTCAACCGCGCGGCGTACAAAAAAATGGACGAGCAGCAGGAAATGATAAATCAGACAAAGATGAATGCAACTATCTTTGTTATCGACAAAAAGCGCGACAAGCTCTCCAATGTGAATTTGCCGAAAGCGGTGCAGTCGCAGATACCAGCTTACGCAAAATGGATGAAGATGTATCTTGTGCAGGCAAAAATAGGTCCGCAGATACTTACACTTATCTGCGACAAGAACGTATACAACGCAATACCGCTGAAAAAAAGTATAAAAGCCGAGATAGCGGGTATATATATCGTTAAGTTTGCGGGTATGAAGTCCGAAGAGGACATGAAGAAGATACGTAAGGAAAAGAAAGAAAAAGAAAAACAGAAGAAAAAAGAAGAAAAACAAAAAAAATACAAAAGTTGCCGCATTGCCGATATAATTATATTCGCAATGCGGCTTTTTTGCGCACTCGGGCGGGGATATACGGGCGTTGACTGCGGATATGAAAAAATAATTGCAAATTTTTTCATAATACGGGATTTTTTTAATATATTTGTAATATAAATACCCATATATTATGTGTTATAATCATATTGTAAATTACGAAAAATAATTAAGGCATCATAAGATGCCGTGAAAGGGCAGAAATAATGAAGTTAAAGCATTTAGTCCGTTTTTCTGCCGCATTAATGGTACTGATGTGCGCGGCAAGCGTGCCTGTCGGTGCGGCAGCGGAAAAAAAGACGGTCACTGCGGAGACCGCAACGGAGACTACCACAAAGGCTAAAGGTCAGACGGGTACATCCAGAAGGGGCAGCAGTTCTCTTTCCAAACAGACCACAACAGAGGCTGCAACGGAGACCACCACAAAGGCCAAAGGTCAGACGGGTTCGACAAGAAGGGGCAGCAGTTCTCTTTCCAATAATACAACAACTACAACGGAAGCGACTACCGAAAAGGTGACTGTTGAGGAGACCACTACCGAAACTACCACCGCGGCTGTGCCTGTGGATGCTTTGGGTGTGCCGCTTAAAGGTGTCGATCTTACGGTATACAATATTGTGGCGGCAGCGCCCGAGAACAAGTGGACACCGATGTATGCAGCCGACTGGAAGGAAGAAACGGCCGAGAACAATGACTATGTGCTGAAACAGCGCGATGTCATCTTTGAAAACGGCGATCATTTCTATATGCACCGCTACACATTCAAGAAAAACGACGAGCATCCGCTTTCCACGGGCTTGAGCATACAGGGCAGCAAAATCGAGATACGCTATCTTGATGCAAACGGCAATTGGTATATGTCCTCAAACCCCGTAAATGCGGCATACGAAACAATGTATATAGACACCGACAAGGAAAGCTTGATAATCGGCGTGCCTGCGGTGTATATGAACGATACCACAAATCAGACACTTGTCCGCGTGCCCGAGCAGGAAAAGGCGGTCAAGATAACAAAAGAGGACGGCGGTTACCGTCTGGCTTACGAATTTCCGCGCAATACCCGTGTTATGGGTGAGATATGGGTGCTTCGCAGCAAAAACAAGCTTGCGGATTGGACTAACGCAAAGCATTTTGCGGCACTCAAACAAGACCTGAGCAAAGAGCGCAGGTTCTGCTGGGACGGTTATTATTTCCCGATACCGTCAAATTATAAGCCGTATGCGGAAAATATGCTTTACAGGCATCCCTCAAACTATGTGGGCGCGTCTTTTGTGAAGAATGCGACTTTGTCGCTGCCTGCCGCAAAGGAACTCGGCTATGTTATGACAAAGGTATGTATGGAAAACCAGAACGCACAGGGCTATTGGCAGACGGGTCCGCAGTCGGAATGGCTTATGGCTGATTTTGCCATTGATGCGGGCTTCTACGACACACGTTTCAATACGGATTTCGCCGAAAACCTGCTGAACGCTTACAAGACATACAACGATAAGCAGTTTTTGGAAGCTTTGGTGCGCTACGGCGAGTTTTTCAAGAGCCATGCCGCAGAACACAGCTATCCCACACAAAACGGCGGTGTGCTGGTAGAAGACTACGGACATACCAAAAACCATAATAAAACGCACGTTTCACTTAATCATCAGCTTGCGGAGATAAATCTTCTTTATAAGATGTATGATGCAACAAAACATCAGCCTTATCTTGAACTTGCGGATAAAATGCTGCTTGCGATAGATGATACAAAGGATCAGTGGGTGCTGCCCAGCAACAACCTTAACTATGCTTTGCATTACACGGGCACTTATAACACTATGGTGGATTATCCCTACCTTACGTATAACGATCTGTATACAACAAGGCATCTGCTGAGCATTTACTTCAATAAGTCCTCCGATACGGTGCAGTATCTTATGGACTGCAAAATGCAGTGGATGAAAGCAAACGGTGTTAAGGGGTATTATGAGTAAATAAGAAAGAGGGGTTGTGTGAACAGCCCCTTCCGGCTGTCGATAAAGTCGACAGCCTTGACAGAAAACTAATGTTTTCTGTCAAATTGCATTCGGGCTGCGTGCATCAAAGATACACTTGCTCGAATATCTGTAGCAAAAGCAAGTTTTGCTCCTCGGCTAAAACGCGGTTTCAGCCTGCGGATTTTAGTCTGCGACGCTGATAATGTTAATAGAATTGTTAAAAGGGGCTTAATCGCTGATTTTCAAGATAAATTTTAATGCGACAGCCCCTTGTTTTGTGTGGGGGTAAAATGTTGTTTATGTTAGTAGTGGAGTTGCATTAGCCTTGGCTCCCCTTTAGCGCAGCGATCAGGGGAGCTGGCAGCCGAAGGCTGACTGAGGGGTTTACGGTTGCTGTTGCTTATCGTTATACAACACTAAAGCAGTCGCAAATAAACCCCTCCACCACGCTACGCGCGGTCCCCCTCCCCTAAACGCTGCGCTAAAGGGGAGGCAAGAGCCTGCGGCGCTAATTACTGATAAGCAGAGTAAATGTTGCATTAGCTGAGGGAGCGCAGCGACCGTGGCTCCACTTTAGCGTAAGCGGTCAGGCGTGTGCCGCTTTAGCGGGAGCCGGCAGCCGAAGGCTGACTGAGGGGTTTACTATAGAATTTTAAATCAGGAGGAACAAAAATGTTAGATATTTTACGTGCCCTTATCCTCGGTATTGTCGAGGGTATTACGGAATGGCTGCCCATAAGCAGCACGGGGCATCTTATTCTGGTGCAGGAGTTTATCGGCACCGTTATCAATGAAGATTTTGAGGAGATGTTCGATGTCGTTATACAGCTTGGTGCGATATTGGCGGTGGTCGTGCTGTATTTTCACAAGCTCAACCCCTTTGCACCCTCGAAATCAAAGGACGAGAAGAAAAAGACGTTCGAGCTGTGGTTCAAGGTCATTGCGGCCTGTCTGCCTGCGGCTGTTATCGGGCTTTTGCTTGATGATTGGATGGATGCGCATTTATACAATGCCTTTGTGGTCGCGCTTACACTCATCGGCTACGGCATATGGTTTATCGTGATAGAAAGCGGCAAGAAGAAAACGCCCAAAACCGATGATCTTGACAAGCTTACATACAAGACCGCGCTTATTATAGGCGCATTTCAGGTGCTTGCGCTTGTACCCGGTACATCACGCAGCGGCAGCACCATAATCGGCGGTATGCTTTCGGGTTGTTCGCGCTTTGTGGCAACGGAGTTCACTTTCTTTTTGGCTATACCCGTTATGTTCGGCGCAAGCCTTTTGAAGCTGGTGAAATTCTTTGTAAAGGGCGGCACATTTACGGCAATGGAATTCGGCGTGCTCGGCGTGGGCATGGTCGTTTCGTTTCTGGTTTCGATATTTGCCATAAAATTCCTTATCGGCTATATCAAAAAGAACGATTTTAAGGCGTTCGGCATATACAGAATAGTCCTCGGCGCGCTTGTGCTGGTGTATTTTGGTGTAAAAGCGCTGATGTGAAAAATTACAAAAAATTATAACAAAAAATTAAAGCAAAACGGGCAGAAAAGGCAAAAAAACTGTATCTAAATCCCTGATAACATTAGTTTGACCGCCAAAATGCCCGTTTTTTGTTTTTGTGCAGCTTTACTATAAAAAAGTATTAAAATATTTAATCAATTATGAAAAATGTCTTGATTTTAGTTTTTTATATGTTATAATAAAAGTGTAGATTTTCGGGTTTGGGCATTTCCCGAAACAATTTTTTCACAAAAAGGAGGAAGAAAAAATGAAAAGAAAGTTCAAAAGAACTTTAAGCCGCGTACTTGCGGGAACAATGATAGTTTCATCAATGTTTACAAACTATGTGTATGCAGAAGATGTTACCATCGAGAGCGATGATATAGTTTCCGAAAGTGCGGTTCACGTTGCGAATGATGCAAACGATCTTGAAGAGGCTGAAGTAACTTATGTTGAAAAGACAGATGCTCCTGCATATTCTGTTGAAGGCACGGTTACTACATACGATTTCACGAACGGCAGCATCGTTCCCACAGACACAACGGGCAGCGACGATATTGATAAGGGCACTATCAGAGTAAAGGTAGGCACTGAAAATCAGTACGGCTACAACGGCACACAGCACGGTTCCGTATTCAAGAAAGGCAACACTATCGAGATCGATGTTACGGGTCCCGGTGTTCTTGAAGTTGAGGGCTGCCGCTATAACAATGATGTAAATATGACATTGACAGGCGACGGCTACAGCGACACCGTTTCCGCACTCGGCGCACAGAACGGCGGTACTTCGGAATGTGGTACAATGACGGCATTTGCTCCTTATACGGGCGGTGCGGGTACACTTGTACTTTCGTTTGACGGTTCAAGCGTTTATATTCCTAAGATCACTTATACGGCTGTCGATCCTTCGGAGCCTATAGAGGGTGCTTCGTATACCTTCAATTTCCGTGACGAGAGCATTATTCCTTACAGTGCACCGGGCAACGAAACTATCACAAGCGGCGTTGTTACGGTAAAATGCGGTACAAATAACGCTTATCAGCCTGCAGACCCCGGTAACAATCACGGTGCTCGTTTCAAGGACGGCAACAGCATTGATATAAAGGTTGCAGGTCCCTGTGTAGTTGCTATTTCGGGCTGTAACTACAGCAATGACGTTACCGCTACACTTTCGGACGGTGCAGGTTATGAAAGCTCTATGAGCCTTCTTGGTTCAGCACGCGATGGCAGCTGCAGTGACGGCAGTATGTATGAGTTCTCACCTTACAAGGGTGAAGCAGGTACTCTTACACTTTCATTTACAAATTCAACGGCATATGTTGACCAGATAACAGTTACACCTTATACCGCAAGCGAGCCTCTTGCTCCTGCTTCAAAGGGTCTTATCTACACGGTTGACTTTACGAAAAACACACCTTCGGAGGTCGAAGGCGAAGAACCCGTATATGAGATACCCGCAGGCGCTTACGACAAGCAGCTTTTCTGTGAGGGTCTTGTAAGAGCAAACGGTACGGGCGGTGCGCGTGCAGACAAGCACGGTGCCGACATCAAGCCCAACGACAGCTTTGAGCTTTCCGTTGCGGGCCCCGCAAACATCAAGATACTTTCATGCGCATTTTCATCATCCGACGGCGTTTACACACTTTACGACGCAGACGGCAATGCTGTGGATTCGGCAGCTGCTCTTCCCGAAGAGAATGTTGGCGCAGACGGTACGGAAAAAGAGATCGAGCTTCGCTACAACGGTGAAGCAGGTGAAGTTAAGGTCGTTTACACAGGCAAGGGTCAGGGCTATATGCACTACCTTACAGTAGAGAACGATTTTGAGAACCTCGGCGAAGTTCAGAACTTTGAAATTTGGTATGATGAGCTTGCAGATGCAACTACAAAGACATTTGCTCCTCAGACATTGACTTACGGCGCAAGTACTGTCAAGCTTATTGCACAGAGCGGACAGGACTATGCTATCCCCAACGAAAACTTTAAAGACCTTGAAAGAGAAGGCAAAATAGTTAACGCTTACAAGGGCGGTGAAAGACCTCAGACAGCTGACGGCGCTCACTGCAACGATATGACCAGGATCCCCACAGAGGGTGACGGTAACTGTATGGTATTCACACCTGCAGGCAGAGGTATGTTTACAACATGGGTACGCGCTTGGGACGGCAAGGAAGCCAGAATATGGAGATTCCGCAACGACACAGGCGAACGTACAGGCTATACTTCATTCAATACAGGCGATAAGGCTGTTGAACAGGTATCGTTTGTTGCAGAACCCGGTTATACATATGTAATTTGTACAACAGGTCAGACAAACAACTTCGCATTCTGCGGTTCAAGATTTATTGCTGACGAAGAACTTACACTTCCCGTTGCACAGTGGACAACACCTGCGGAAAGCGAATACAACTTTGACAATGCAATTATCGAAGTATATGATTCATATCTCGGCGAAAAGGTTGCGGAGATCGACAAGAACACAACGGAAATTTCCGTTCTTGCAGGTCACAAGTATTACCTGTGGTCACTCGATCCCGGTGTTGGTGCAGACTTTGTATCATCGGGCACCGATGTTGACACACTTACAAAGGAAACAACCCAGGTCCAGCTTGCACTTCGTGAGATCCCCGATACTACATTAAGGGGCGAATTCATCACAAGCGACGGCACAGACCCCGATGTTACCGAACTTACATTTACAAACAATATCTCGGGCGGCGTTTATAAAGCAGAGATAAGCGCTGACGGCAAGAGCTATACATGTACAATGAAGCCCGGCGATTACACAACAAGTGTAAAGGCCAACAGCTTCAATGCAGTCGATCACGCTCGTGTTGATGCGGACGGCAGCAGCGTTAACGATATCTTCTTAAAGGCACTCGAAACATCCGAATACGACCTGCCTACAGAGATAAAGAACAATGTTTCCAGACTTCAGTTCATCAAGGGTGAGGCAGAGGGAAGCAGACTTCAGTACAACAATGCAACTTCTATCTCCGCAACAGAGGGCGGCAAGATCATTGTTCCCGTTGACGGTGTGAAGAAGGTTATGGTTTCGGGTTGGTATGACGGTACATGGGATATCAACGGTCAGAGCGAGATTTCCGCAAACAAGGACGACAACCCCAACGATTCTTCACTTGCTGTTAATGAATACATCACAAACGGCACTGAAACGGAAGTTACGATCAATATCAAGGAATCACCCACATACCTTCGTTGGATCAAGGTAGTTGATGTTGACGATTATAAGTGGGATGCAGAGAACACTGTTCTTCAGGTTCCTTCAGAGAAATTCCCGACACTCAAGGATGCGGTAACTTACATCAAGAACATCCCCGACAGACCCGAGGGCGAAGAAGGCCGTATGACCATCGAGCTTATGGATGATATTGAAGAGCAGATCGTATTTGATGCTCCTTACATCACATTAAAGGGTAACGGACATGAGATCAGCTGGTACTATGGCGTAGGTTCATACTTCTACTCCATCGACAAGGCTACAGGTCTTTATGATGAAACATTGTTCTATGATAGGTATAATTCACAGGAAGGTAACGGCAGCCTCTGGGGCGGCGTTGCTATCGTAAGAGGCGACTACTTCCTTGCAGAAGATACTGTATTCAAGAACAACTACAACTATAAGGTAACAGATAAGTATGCAGCCGACCTTGCAGCAAGTGCATTCGTACTTGACAAGACAACGGGCGAGCCTCTTGAAGATGTTGGTATCTACAGTGCAAAAGAGCGTTCAAATGCTTTCTATATCGAAGCAAAGAACATCGAGCTTTACAACTGTAAGGTTCTTTCATCACAGGATGCATTCGGTAGAAACGGCTCCGCAGACAACGGCTACAGTGTATACTGTAAAGACTGTGTGATCGGCGGTAACGTTGACTATATCTGCGGTGAGTTCAAAGCAGTATTCGATCACTGCGAACTCCAGTGGAAGACCTACACAGACGGCAACAACAATAACCAGATCGGTTTCATTACAGCTGCAAAGAAAAATCCTTACATATTCAGAGATTGTGAAGTAACAGCTGATAATCCAAAAAATAAGCCTTTAGGCCGCTACGGCAGAACATGGGGCGACGGCTCTAATGTATCATTCACAAATACCGAAACAAACGGCTATATCAATGAAGACAGCTGGGCAGCTATGAACACAAATGACGGCGCTCCCACATTCTACGAGTATCAGAACACAAGTTTCGGTCAGGAATTTATGCCTGTTGCAAGTTCAGCCACAAACGTAACTCCTCAGGTTCTTCCCGATAAACTTGTTGAGTCTTACACAACAGATAAGATCATTGATGACGTACTCGGCGGCTGGAAGCCTGTTCACTATGATGACGAATACATTGACAGATGGGACGGCACATACGGTGATGTTTGGAAAGACGGTATCATCGATGCACAGGATGCTTCTATAGCATATCAGATCGCTCTTGTTTCTACTTTCGGTATCGGCAATACGATGATCGACAGAAGAGCAGCAGATGTTGACGGCGAAGAAGGCATTACAGCAAACGATGCTACATGGATCCTCCAGAAGGTTCTTGTTTCCACAACACTGTTCCCCGTGGAAAAGGAAACTGATTTGCCAGAAACAACATTATTCGTAGTTGGTGACTCCACAGCATGTGATTACTCACCTTCTACAGACACGAGCTACTATTACAAAAGAGTTGGCTTCGGCACAAGACTCGGCGACTACTTCGTTCCCGAAGTAACCGTTAACAACCTTGCGTTAAGCGGCAGATCATCCTCAAGCTTTACGGAAGAAGCTAACTATCAGACACTTATCGACTCTATGAAGGAGGGTGACTTCCTTATTATCGCTTTCGGTCATAACGACGAAAAAGCAGGCGATGCAAGATACACCGAACCTTTGGGCGATAAGGACACAGCAGGTTCTTTCAAGAACTCTCTTTACAAAAACTATATTGTACCCGCACAGGAAAAGGGTGTTACACCTATCCTTGCAACTCCTATCGTAAGAAGAACAGAAAACGGCTCATGGAGCGATAACTGCCTCCACGTTGCTAACGGCAAGAGCTATTCCGACTGCGTTACGGAGTTAGGTCAGGAACTTGGCCTTACGGTTATTGACAACACAAATCTTACAAAGGACTTATATGACGAGCTTCAACCCGAGGGTACAGTTGACCTTCACGCTTGGTTAAGCTACAAGTCTTCAAGTGTTGACAATACTCACTTAAATAACTACGGTGCTGCTTATGTTGCTTATTTGATGGCAGATGCTATCAAGGGTTCCGACAGCGCACTTGCACCTTATGTTTCTGCTGATATCGCAGCACCCGACAAGGCTGAAAACCTTATCGTTAACCCGACATACGTTGTTCCCGATACATCCGACCCCGATCCTTCGGAGCTTTCAAAGGCTGTATTCAACCAGGTTGGCAAGGTTTCTGCTCCTTGGTTCGGTACTATCTTCGGTGACTGCGGCGGTATAACAAAGTATATCAACTGCGATGCAGACGGTAATCCTATCGAACCCAGAACACTTTACGAAGTAAGCGGTGTTCCCAATGTTGACATCACAACAAACGGCAACTCTGTAACAATGAGATACGGCGATGTTGAGAAGTCACCTGTTGGCGGTAAGATCTCGGGTTCTACAGATACATTCCTTCTCTATGCTATGGAGCAGGATGCAGCTTCTAACTTTGAGATCAGTGCAAAGGCTCATGTTGATGCAATGGTAGAAGATACAGGAGTATCGGGCTACGGTCAGATCTCTTTCGGTGCTATCTGCCTGGACAGAGTGGTTATCGACGCCAACACAAAGGAAACTTATGACTACGTTGCAGCAGGCGCTGTTAAGTACAGCACAACTTCCACAAACAAAGAAACAAATGAAACAACAACTTCAGACGCATTCCTCACATTTATGAGAAATACTGAAGATTCTTCGCTTTCTTCAAACATCAAGGAAGTTTACAACCCCAAGACAGGCGATACTGTTGATGTTAAGATCAAGAAGGTTGGCAACAAGTTCACTGTAACTTACGGCGACAAGACTACAACTTACGAGAAAGAAATGGAAGGTTCCGTATACTACGGCTTCTATGTAACAAGATTAGGCCAGATAACATTCAGTGACATTACTTTCAATAACGAAGTAGTTGAATAATTTTGTTAAACTCATAATAACAAAGTAGTTGAATAATTCAACCTTATTAAAGGGGGCGGCTTTTTAGCCGCCCCCTTTTTTGCGCCCGGAACCTTTAAATTTTGAGTTTCCCTTTCCTTTTTTTTATTAATATGCTATAATAACATAACAAGTGTTTTCCGAAATATACGAAAGGAGTGCGTTTATGAAAAAAAGCAGTTTTTTGGTACGGTTTGCGGCAGGCATCACCGCTGCCGCTATATTCTGTGCGCCGCTCGGTGCGGTTGTTTATGCGGAAGATGAGGTGCAGGCGGAAGTTTATGCCGAGACGGGATATGATTATACAACAGACCCAAATTATATTGCATTCGTGCAGTATCTCAAAGAAAGCAATGCGGCAGAGCGGGAGGGCGAGCTTATATACAAAGTGGAGCTTACACCGTCAAAATACGGTGTTTCGCCCGTTATCAATGTGGACAAGTACGGCAATATAGTCGAAAACGGTGATGATTATTTTTCGACTTTGCCAAAGGCGGCTAACGACACTTACCCGTCAAAATACGATGCAAGGGACTACGGCTATATCACATCGGTAAAAGCCCAGGGTGAAGCGGGCAGCTGCTGGGCATTTTCGTTTGCCGCCTGTTCGGAGGCATCAATGATAAAAGAAGGTATCGCAAAAGGCGATATTGACCTTTCGGAGGCGCATATGGTGTGGTTTGTGAACCGTGCAGGCTGCGGTACGGACGAGAACGACACCGTAAAAGGTGACGGCAGACAGACAGACTCACCTTATACTATGGGTGCGACACCCGAAAACGCAGGATATGCGGCATTTGCGGGCAGGGGCGTTGAAAAGGAGTCCTATGCGCCGTTTTACAATGCCAAAGCAAACTTCGACAAAATGAGTTTTGACGATGATGAACAGCGTTATATCACCGAGTACAGGCTGAAAAATATGTATTTTTACAATGCAAACAGCGTAAGTGATGTCAAAAAAGGCATTATGGAGCACGGTGCGCTCACTTTGAGTTATTACAGCGATGATGCTCAATTTAACGAAAGCAAAGCCGCGTATTACAGTACGGAAAAAAACAGTTCGGCTCACGCCGTTACGCTGGTGGGCTGGGATGATGATTTTCCTAAGGAGAACTTTGTGACAACTCCTCCGAATGACGGCGCATGGCTTGTGAAAAACAGCTGGAACAATACATGGGGCGATAACGGCTATTTCTGGATGTCTTATGATACGCTTAAAAGTGATGACAGATGTGTCGGTGTTGAATACTATGACAACAAGGATGTCTACGACAATATCCGACAGTATACGGGTGCGGCTGCGGCCTCGGGATACTACGGCAGCAATGGGCTTTCTTTGAGCTGGGCGAATATTTTTACCTCACC
This sequence comes from Bacillota bacterium, assembly GCA_017627115.1. Taxonomy (GTDB): domain Bacteria; phylum Bacillota; class Clostridia; order Lachnospirales; family CAG-274; genus RGIG4310. The sequence continues at coordinate 15,247 of JAGAHK010000314.1, forward strand.
GAACGACGAAACATTAAAAGGCGTCATATCCTATTTTGTTGCGGACGCAACGTATAGCATAAGTGTTTATAAAGAACCCTCTGCCGCAAACCCCGTGTCGGGCACTCTTCTTGCAAAAAAACTGTATATACCCGAAAGAACGGGCGTTTATACTCTGGATATGGATGAATTGCAGTTTGAAAAGGGTGACAGGTATTCCGTGGTCATAACGGTCGATACCTCAAACAATACGGGAGATTTTTTCTATATTTTCGAGAGCAAGACGGAGGGAAGTACCTATCCCGGAGTAAGTTTTTTCAAATACAGCAACTACAGCTGGCAAAGTCAGGATAACAGCGGCGGCAATGTTTATGTAAAGGCTGTGACCGTAAACGGTGAGACTGCCGATAACGAGCTTTTAGCACAATATAAGGAAAAGCTTGAACCTATATATAATACGTATAAGGATATATCCTTTAAAGGCATAAGCAACACCGAAAATTACGAAAATAACAACCAGCGCGGTTTTATGGCGGCAAAGGCTGCGGCAAAAGATATATTGGAAAACAACCGCGGTTCCGTGACGGATGTTAAAAACTGCATTGCAAGACTCAGCTATTTCGGCAAAAAGATCGGCGGCAATATCGTGAGGATAAGTACGGCACAGGAACTTGCGGACCTTGCGGAGCGTGTCAATTCGGGCGATAACTTTGCGGAAACAAGCATATTTCTGACTAATGATATTTCCCTTGAGGGCGTGGATATTGAGCCTATCGGCACGGAAGAAAGCGCATTCACGGGCAAGTTTTACGGCGGCGGACACAAGATAAAGCTTTCGGGCAAGAGTTTGTTCGGATATGCGGAAAACGCAACGATAAACAATGTTGTTACGGAGGGAACTGTCTTGTCCGACGGTACGGACTACCTCGGCGCGATCGTGAAAAAAGCGTGGAACAGCAGCATTGTTCTTTGTGTAAACAATGCAGAGGTCAACAATAAAGGCAATAAATATGCAGGCGGTATCGCGGGCAGTCTTGTAGACTGCACTACAGATGACTGCGAAAACACGGGCAATGTTACGGCGGACGATTATGCGGGCGGTGTTGTCGGCTGTATGTTCTTCTCGTATTATAACAGTGTTTTGCAGACCGCAAAAAACAGCGGAAATGTCAGCGCAAGTGTCGCAGGCGGTATTATAGGCTTTTCCGACCGAAGCGATGGCGGCAATGGCGTGTTTTATCTTTCGGGAGAAAACAGCGGCAGCATAAGCGGTAATTACGCAGGCGGAATAGTAGGAGATTCATCCTATTCCATAAACTTTGAAGAATGTTCCAACAAAGGAAGCATAACGGGCGCAGGCGCTGCGGCAGGCATACTTTGCAGGTCATCTTCGGGTTATATGCAGAATTTTGTCAACTGTATCAACAGCGGCAAAATAACCGCTGATCGCGGTGTGGCATACGGCATAACGGGACAGGTGTCCAATATTGCCGCCGTACTCAACACGGGAGAAATAAGCGGCTATTATAAATTTGCCGTGCAGTATGAGACGACATCGGGCTCTGTTACGGATGCGTACAATACGGCGGCGGGTCTTAACAACTCGGCAAGGGTCACACCTATGGATGCGGCACTGCTTGAAACGGGCGAGGCGGCATATATCCTCGACACGATAAGCGCAGACGGTACAAGGCGGCTTGCGTGGTCTGTCGATGAAAACGGTTTCCCGATATTTACCGATATGACAAACAATCCCGTATACAAACTTACACTGTATATGGGCAGCAAAACGCAGAACCTTTATATCAAGGCGGAAAGTATGCTCGATGCCGTGCTGAAAAATGCGGCAAAGCAGTATTTTAACTGCGGGAATAAGATAAAGGCGTACACGGATGCGGCACTGACAGCCGAATATACAAACACATATATGCCTTCCGGGGATACGGTGCTTTATCTTAAGGATACGGGGCTTCCTGCCGTAACGTATAACGACACGGGTTTCGGTGATGACGGCAGTTATCAGCCTGCGGTCTACAATAACGGTGTTTATGAGATATCAAACGCAGGTCAGCTTTTCTGGTATGCGGAATATATAAACGGCGGCAATTCGGCAGATGCAAAACTCACTGCGGATATAACGATAAATTCGGGAGCAAGTCAGTCGGATAAACAGTGGGTGCCTATCGAGGCGGATAATGTCGTGTTTGACGGCGATGACCATTTCATAAGCGGCATTTCGTGCAGCAATAGGGAAAATGCGGGTCTGTTTGCATCAATAAAAGGCGGAGAGATCAAAAACGTCAGCATAAGAAATTCTTATTTCAGCGGCACAAAAAATGCAGGCGCGATAGCGGCAGCATCAAGTGCGGATATAATATCCTGCTCGTCTGTATCAAACAGCATTACGGGCGGAAATGTTTCGGGCGGTATTGCAGGCAGTGTCAGCGGCGCAGGAATATCCAACAGTTTTGCTGCAAAAAGCGAGGTAATGTCGGGCAGCGATGCGGGCTTCATCTGCGGCGATCTTGAAAACGGCAGGCTGAACGGCTGCGGCTGCGCTGCTGTCGATATTAAAAGCTCTGCGGGCAACACACCTGTCGTTTACGGCGGCATGACCGAACGTGTGATGGGTGATGTTGATATAAACGGCGTAAGAGATATGTTTGATGCGATATATCTCCGTAAAATGACATATAAGACAAATGATTTTGCAAGTGTACTTGCGGATTTTGACGAAAATGCGGAGATAGACGACAAGGATGCGGCCGAGCTGCTTAAAATGATAGCAAAAAGCTAAAAAATAATAAACTGATAAACTGATAAAAAGGCGCCCGTGGATGCGATCTGATTTTACGGGCGCTGTTTTTGCGAGGTATTGAATTGAACTGTAAAAATATAAAATTATCGAAATTAACGGCGCTGCTGCTTGCGGCGGTGTTTATGTTTTCTGTGCCGTGTACGGAGGTCGGGGCGCAGAATGTCGGTGCGGATAGTATCGGCATAGAGTCGGCGGCGAATATCGGCGATATTCTGAAGAGTATTGCCGCCATAGTTAAAAAACTCGGACTGTTTAATGAGAAAGAGCCTTCACAGACCTATGAACAATGGGTGCAGGCGAAAAACATACCCGAATATTCGGGCTTGGACTATGTGGAGATAAACGGGAATATCCCGTTTTTTACCGATGCGGAAAAGAACACAAAAGAGGTGTTTGAAAACTACAGCGAGCTTGACTCTCTCGGACGCTGCGGCGCTGCCTATGCAAATGTGTGTGCGGAGCTTATGCCGACGGGCAAGCGTGAGAGCATATCTTCCGTAAAGCCCTCGGGCTGGCACAGCATTTCGCTTAACGGCAAAAAGGGCAGCTCGCTTTATAACCGCAGCCACCTTATAGCCCATATGCTTGCAGGCGAAAATGCCAACCCCAAAAACCTTATAACGGGTACGGAGCATTTCAATCAGGAGACTATGCAGACTTTTGAGATAAAGGTCAAGGACTATCTTGACAGCACAAACAACCATGTGCTTTACCGTGTTACGCCCGTGTTTAAGGGCAATGAGCTTATTGCACGCGGCGTGCTTATGGAGGCATGGTCGGTCGAGGACAAGGGTAAGGGCGTTTGCTTTAACGTGTTTTGCTATAATATCCAGAGTGGGGTCGTGATAGACTATGCAACGGGCAATGCGACTGTGGGCGAAGCCGCTGCGGATAAAGCCGCTGCGGATAACACAAGCGATCATGCTTATCCCTCTGCACCCGAAAATGCGACATATGTGCTGAATAAAAATTCAAAAAAATTTCATCTTCCAAGCTGTGATTCCGTGTTTGAAATGAAAGAGAAAAACCGTGAATATGTCACATGGACAAGGGAAGAGTGCATAGCCGAGGGGTATTCGCCCTGCGGCAGCTGCAAACCATAAAAAAGGCTGCCGACGTTGATCGGCGTTTGTGACGAAATCTGCTTTTGAGCGCAAAAATGCCGAAAAAAGCTCAAATTATTACAAACACCGCCTTGAATTACGAAAAAATAGTGTCGATATTTTCCGTTGATTTGCATATTTATTTATGGTAAGATATATAGTGTTTTTTAACAAACTAAGGAAGTTCCCCGCTTCTAAAGCGGGGGTGCTTACTTAAAATTCAGTGGGAGTCCAAGCTCCCACTGAATTTGGAATTGCTTGCAATTCCGTTGGTTATGAGTATGTAGCAGAAATTTATTTCTGCGGAATACGAATATCATTGACCAACTTAAAGAAAAATTATTTTGGAACTGTTAAAAGGGGACTCAGGGGGTAATAATGAACGGAGAAAATGAGAATAAGGAAATAGAGATAGACCTGCTTGAACTTGCAGGCGTGCTTTTGAGCAGAATATCGGTGATAATCACTTTTTCGCTGCTTTTCGGGCTTTTGGCATTGTGCATTGCATCTTTCTATCTTCCCGAAAAATACAGCTCATACACAACGATGTATGTTAAAAACGTAAATGAAGAAGCGCGTATGGAACAGTCGGTCACGCTTAACGAGCTGAACGCATCCAAATCGCTTTTGAGCACATATATTGCGGTTTTGCAGAGTGATGCCGTAATGGATCAGATAGGCGAAAGACTGCTTAAATTATATACCGTTAACGAGATAAGTGCGGTTTTTCCCGTTGACGAGAGCGGTTCGGTCAATACGAATGCCATAAAAAGCAGTTTGTCGATGGCATCCGTTGAGGATACCGAGGTGCTGAAAATATCGGCAAAGACCACATCACCCGAAGTATCGGCAGATGTGTGCAGGATAATAGCGGAGATCGCGCCCGATTTCCTTATCCGCGTGGTAGGTGCGGGTTCGGTTGAAGTTATAGACCCTGCAAAGGTAAATTACAGACGTGTTGAGCCGAATATCAAGAAAATGACCGTGCTTGGCTGTCTGCTTGGTCTTATCGCGTCGGCAGGCGTTATAATTCTTCTTTATCTTCTCGATAATTCCGTTAAATCGACGGATGAACTGAAAAAGCGTTTTGATAAGGCTATTATCGGTGAGGTCTACAACTTCTCACAGGAAAAAGGCGAGAAGCAGAAAAAGACAAAGGACGGACACAGAGTTATATCGCCCGAAAGTCTTATTAATGATAAAACGGTATTTACCGTATCGGAAAGCTACAAGACGATGCGTACAAACACGATGTTTGCGCTTTCGCCTTTTGATAAAAAGATCATTTCCGTTACAAGTGCCAATGCCGCAGAGGGTAAGAGTACCACAACGGCAAACCTTGCAATATCGTTTTCGCAGACGGAAAGCAAAGTGCTGCTTATTGATGCCGACCTGCGCAAACCCACACAGCACAAGCTGTTTGAGGTAAACAACAAAACGGGTCTTTCAACCGTGCTGGGCAAGATGAACACAGTTGAAAACTCTATCATAAAAGGCGTGAGAGAAAACCTTGACCTTATGCCTGCGGGTCCCATACCGCCTAACCCCTCGGAACTTCTTGCTTCGCAGCAGTTTGAAAATATGATAAACGAGCTTGCACAACAGTATGATTATGTTATTATAGATACCCCTCCCGTAAATGTTGTCAGCGACGTTCTTGTTATGAGCAAGGCTATTACGGGTGTACTCTTTGTTACAATGCACGGCGAGACCACATACGACAGTATCGAAAGCGGTTTGCAGAAGCTTGAGATGGCAGAGGTAAATGTGCTTGGTTTCATCCTTAACAATATTACCGCAGCACATACGGGCAAGTATTACAGCTATAAATATAAGTACGGATATTCAAGATACGGCTATGGCTATGGTTACGGCTACAGCTACGGCGGTTATGACAGACCGTATGAGTCCGAAGAGGACAAGGCAGATCCCGACACTTCAAAGAGTACAGGCGGACAGACCAAAAACGAAAAACAAAGCGGCAAAAGCAGCGGTAATCACCACAGCAGCCGCAGAAAAAAATAATAATCAAAAAATCGGCTTTTTTACGAGCCGATTTTTTTTATTTACGCGGGTGATGTTCCGAAAGGAACTCACTCTTTTTTATTATTTGCCTTGTTTTTGGCAGCCTCTTTTGTATCCATATACCATGCGTGATCGTTCCTGCCCGAATCCTTGACCCAATACAGGGCAGTATCGGCGCATTTTTTAAGCTCCGCAAGCTCGGAAGCATCATGCGGATATATCGCAAGACCCGAGCTGAAAGTTATGGGCAGCAGCCTGCCGCCGTCAAGGTGCAGTTCCTTGAGCTGCACACGTATCTGTGCCATGATATTGTCTATATCCGAAGCATCAAGCGGCTTGTAAACAAATACATTGAACTCGTCGCCGCCTATTCGCGCAACTATGCCCGTGCCCTCGAAAGCGTTGCTGAGTATCTGTGCCGTTTTGTAAAGCACGGTATCGCCCGCATCGTGGCCGTAGGTATCGTTTACATCCTTGAAATAGTCTATATCAAAGAAAATAAAAGTACATCTGCCAAGCTGTGATTTATCGAGGAACATCGTATCAAGGCGTGTTTCAAATGCGCGCCTGTTCATCACCTTTGTCAGAGGGTCGTGGTCGGAAAGCGTTTGCAGGTCTATACTGCGGCGCAGCTCTTTGGTGTATACCAAAGCCGCGACAAGCAGAGTTGCAAGTACAAGTATGGCGGCTGTTGTTATTATGCCAAGCGTGAAAAGCTGCATCGTGTCCGAAAGCTCCGTCATGGGTATGCGGATAACGATGTTCCAATTCTCCATGCCGTCTATCTTGACAAATGCCTGTGTGTAGTTTATGCCGTCCTGTTTGAAGTTTATGATATTCTCGGGGGACTTGCTGCGCATTTTTTCTATCCAATGGTCATAGCTGTAGCCCCTGTGCGGCTCTATAGACGCTTTTGTCAGCCTTATGTTGCTCCATGTTCCCGGAGGGCTTGTTCCGTCGGACGAACAGGTGACAAAGTTGCCCGAAAACGGGTTCATAAGCACTACCGAAGTCTTCTCGGAAAGTATGTTGGTATATGCAAGGTTCTGCACCGTTTCAAGGTAGTAGCTGATAAAGACACTGCCTGCGCGTTCGCCGTTCTGATATACGGGTGCGGTCATTGTTATCATATTTGCGCCCGTCACACTTGAACGGTAGGGTTCTGTTATATATATACCCCTCGAACGTCTTGCGGCTCTTGCAAAACCGCGCCTTTCAAGATCCAGCTTTTCGCCCGCCGTGCCGTATACTGTGCCGTCGGGTGCGATAAGACCTATGCTTTCGTAAGGCATATCGGCGGTGCTGCGTCTCAATTCGTCATAGCACTGCTCCCAGCTGTCGATACTGCGTGCGGAGAGCATATCGGAAGCCTGTTTTATATAGTTGGTCATCATCTCGAAGGAGGTGTTGACCTTTTCCGACATAAGGCTCAGAATATTGTTTATCTGACTGCTCGTGTTTGAGCTGATAAGGCGGCTCATCAAAACGGAAGAGAATATAAGCACAGCTATGCAGAACGCAAGATATACTATATATATTCGGCTGTTTGAGCTTAGTTTGCCTTTGCGGCCGTTGTTTGTCTCATTCATATCATTTACCCGATTCGTAGTCTTTTTGGTTGTTGTGGTTTATCACCACCGTGCCCGTGTCCACAAATTTGTAATCCGCAGGGGTGCCGTCAAGTATCGCGGCAGCGGTTTTAAGACCCTCGTAGCCCATATTGTACTGGTTTTGCACTATCGTGGCGGCGGAATTGCTTTCCGCGACCAGAGCCGCCGTTTCGTCCGCATAGTCAAAGCCCACAAGGGCAAAGTCTTTTCTGTTCTTTTCTTCAAGACCCTTTACAAAACCTACTGTCGAGCTGTTGTTGCAGCCGAACATACCTTTAAGGTCGTGGTAGGTATCTATAAAATCAATGCAGTTTTGTTCCGCAACTTCCTTGTTGCCGTTATTGAGCTTTACCTCGTCAAGAACATACCAGTTTTTCGGTGCGTTTGCCGCCCAGTATTGGTTGAAGCCCGCAAGACGGTCGATAACGGTCTGTGAAGATGTTGATGTTATCTGTATTGCAATGCTTGCGCTGTCGTTTATGGAAACGCCGCTGTTTTTGAGCCTTTGTATCATTTCTGCGGCTGCCAGCTCGCCTGCGTTAAGGTTATCTGTCATATAGCAGACATCAAAATCATCGGAATTGACGATGGTATCAACAAGTATCACGGGTATCTTCTTTGCACGTATGCCTGCAAGCGTGTCGGAAAGTGCGGATGAACTTGCGGGGGCAAGCAGTATCGCATCTGCACCGAGTTCGTTTGCCGCCTGTTCAAGCATATCACGCTGGGTCTCCCAATCGCCTTCGCCCTCGGGGCCGCCCATATACACGTTGCAGCCTATTTCCGTTCCCGCATCCGCAACGCCCTGCGCAATGTCCTGCCAATATTGGCTTGTTATAACTTTTAAAACAACGTAGATGTTTTTTTGCCCTTCCTTTATTTCCGTAACAGGCTCAAATTCAAAGCGTGCTGTTTTTTCGCCCTCGTTGTCGGCTTTTTTGCCGCAGCCTGCAAGCGAAATTACAAGTATAGCCGCAAATATAAATAATAGCGTTTTTCTTATGCCGGA
>JAGAHK010000030.1 GCA_017627115.1 Bacillota bacterium
GGGTGTCGCATTAAGCTCCACCCTCTGGCGAAAAACAGGTTTTTCGCCAATTAGCAGACTTGTCTGCGTGCATCAAAGATACACTTGCAAGTCTGTAGAGTATGCAGACTTCGTCTGCTCCTCGGCGAAAACGCGGTTTCCGCCTGCGGATTAAAGCCTGCGGCGCTGATAATGTTAATAAAACTGTTAAAAGGGGCTTAATCGCTAATTTTCAAGTTGATTTTTAATGCGACAGCCCCATGAGTATGCAGCAGAAATTTATTTCTGCGGAATACGAATATCATTGACAACCGATATAAAAAGGACCTGCGAAACGGCGGAAAACCGTGTCGCAGGTCTTTTTGTATTGATGTAAGTTTTTTATTGATCATCGGGATACCATTCGGCTGTCTTTTCTTTGGCGGCTTTCTTTGACAATGGCTTTTGCCGCAAAAAATCCCATTAAAAGCGACAATGCACCTGCGATATATGCAGCCGTCTTTGCTGCTTTGAGATCGTCATATGTCCGTTTTTATTCTTCCGTATCTAAAAGATCGTTTCTCAAAAGTTCAAGCATTATATCGGCAATTTTGGGGTCAAACTGCTTGCCTTTGTTTACTTCTATCTCGTTTATTATCTGTTCCATTGTGAGTTTCTTTCTGTACACGCGGTTGGTGTTCATTGCATCGAAAGAATCCGCAACGCATATCATTCTTGCAATAAGAGGTATATCTTCGCCCGCTTTGCCTTCGGGATAGCCTTTTCCGTCATATCTTTCGTGGTGATAACGCGCGCCTTCGCCTGCGTTTTCAAGGCTTTTGAAGTGGCTCAATATCTTGCCGCCGCGTACCGTGTGGGATTTGATTATCTCAAACTCTTCGTCGGTCAGTCTGCCCGGCTTGCCGAGAATATTGTCGGGTACACCTATCTTTCCACAGTCGTGCAGGAGTGCGATATAGTAAATGCGGTCGAGCTGCTCGCCTTTATAGCCCATTTCTTCGGCTATGCGCCTTGTGTATTTTGCAACGCGCTTTGAGTGGCCGTTGGTGTATGGGTCCTTTGCATCTATGAAGCCCGTAAAGGTCTCGATGGATTCATTTATTATAACATTATCGCGTTCGTGGCGTTCCTTGTATTTCTTTATCTGTGCGGATGTAAAGGCAAAGACAATGAACGCCGTAAGCCATATTGCAAGTGCCGCCATAGAAAGCCTGAACAATATCTCGTCGGTCAGGGCTCTGTGGAAGGTGTAATCAAGCTCCAGCACGGAAGTTTCGATATTTTCGTCTATGGGCATATACATAATGATGCCGGGGGTGGTTGCCTCGTGCGGTTCAATGGGTATCTCCATTGCGTTCATCGAAGAACTCGGGATGTAGATGAGGTAATCGCCCGGTGACATCGGTATAAGCGGTTCGCCGTCAACGGTGACGGTGGCAAGATCGTGGTCTTCGGGTACAAATTCGCGCAGGTCGGTGATGATGTCGGTAACTTCGTCTGCGTTTACGTTCTGATGTATCTCCAATGTGCCGTTCCATGCGGAGTTAAGGTAAACTTCCGTGTTGAATGTCATTTTAAAGCGGAAATCCTTAACTTTGTCACGGGTATCGTTTTTTACCGTAAAATCATATGTATATGCCTGATAGTTGTTTTCGGTGATGCCTTTGTTCTCAAAATCAAAAACCTTGCCCCAGGTGCTGCTTCGGGGAATGGCTTTTACGGAGACCGCCTTTTCAGCCGCGGTATCGGGCGAAAACAGCTCGGCGCGCGTGAAAACAGCGTGATGAGTTTTGGAGTTGTAGTTATTGTTTTTTATCACACTCAAAGCCGTGCAGGCAATTACAGCCAGCAGGGTCACAATAAAAGTTGTAAGAGCGTTGTTTGCGGCGCGTTTCTCCATATGCATCCCTCCGTTTCGTTATTTGCATATATTATGCGGGCGGTGTTATGCCCCCGAAAAA
>JAGAHK010000315.1 GCA_017627115.1 Bacillota bacterium
AACAACTAAGGAAGTCCCCCGCTTTAGAAGCGGGGGACTTCCTTAGTTTGTTAAACTCCATTAAGTGAAAAAATTTTTAAATTTTTCTTATGGAAAATAATTAAAATTTAATCCATACCGCAATTATTGACTTTTTTTCAAGAAAATGGTTTAATTTGTGAAAATCCCGAAAACGAAAAGAGGTGAAACAGATTGAAAAAAACAACTAAAATTTCATCGGAAAAGATACTTACTATTTCTACTGTGGCAATAATACTATTGCTTTGGTTCATTGTAACGTCAACGGGTGCATTTTCCGAGACAATAATTCCTTCTCCGCAAAATGTACTTAAAAGTCTGTCGGATGTTTTAAGCACGGGCTACAAGGGCAATACGCTTTTGGCGCATCTGGGTACAAGCCTTAAAAGGCTGATAATTGCGTACTCGCTGGTAATTGTGACCGCCGTACCGCTGGGGCTTTTAAGCGGCTACAACTCAAAGGTGCGTGCAGTCATAGAGCCTATAGTCGAGTTTTACCGCCCGCTGCCGCCGCTTGCTTATTACACCATACTGGTTTTGTGGATGGGCATTGATGACAGCTCCAAACTTGCGCTTCTATATCTTGCGGGTTTTGCTCCCGTGTATATAAACTGTGTTTCGGGTGTTCTGCGTATAAAGTCGGACTACATAAACGGTGCATATACACTTGGTGCAAACAAAAGGCAGATATTCTTTTATGTTATCTTCCCCGCGGCGCTTACCGATATATTTACAGGGCTTCGCACAGCACTCGGCGTTGAATATACAACGCTGGTTGCCGCCGAAATGGTTGCCGCAACAAAGGGTATAGGCTGGCTTGTGCTGGATGCAAGCAAATACCTGCGCAGCGACACCGTTTTTATGGGGGTCATAATAATGGGTCTTACGGGTATACTGCTCGATAAAATAATAAGAATTATAGAGGACAGTGTCGTTCATTGGAAAGGTAAAAACTAAAAAAACCGAAATTAAAAGGAGAGTTTAAAATGAAAAGAACAATGACAAAAATTTTATCACTGACACTTGCATCCGCACTGCTTGCACTTGGCGTGGGCTGCTCGGGAGGTTCGGAAAATACTGCGGCGACCCAAACAGGCGGCGACAGTACCGAACAGACCGCTTCGTCGGAACTTCCCGATGTTGTAAATATCGGTACAATGAACCTTGTAAACGGCGATCTTATCGCACAGTATGAAAAACTGTATGAGGAAGAACTCGGCGTAAAAGTCAACTTGCAGCTTTTTGATTCGGGACGTGATGTAAACACCGCTATTGCGGCAGGAAGTATAGATATTTCACAGGCGGGCACTTCGCCTACGGCTTTGGGACTTTCTTCCGATGTGCCTTATGAGGTGATATGGCTTGCCGATATAATCGGTTCTGCGGAGTCGCTTGTTGTGAAAAATGAGTCGGGCATAAGGGATATTCAAGGTTTAAAGGGAAAGAAAGTTGCGACACCTTTTGCATCGACCGCGCATTACAGTTTGCTTAACGCACTTAAACTTGCGGGTGTTGAAGAAAGCGAAGTGACGATTTTGGATCTTCAGCCGCAGGATATTTTCGCGGCATGGCAAAGGGGCGATATTGATGCGGCTTACGTTTGGTATCCTATCCTTGACAAACTTCTTGAAGACGGCACGGTCATCACTCATTCGGGCGAACTTGCAAAAAAAGGCATTGTTACGGGTGATGCAACGGTAGTAAGAAAGGAATTCGGCGAAAAATACCCCGACATAGTATCTAAATATCTTCAAATACAGATAAAGGCGAACGACATTATTTTAAACGATAAAGACAAGGCGGCGGAAGAAGTGGCGTCCGTACTTGAAATAAGTGCGGAGGATGCAGCAAATCAGCTTTCACAGTTTGAATATCTGACAGCCGATGAGGAGCTTGACTACCTTAACAACAAACTTGCGGAGATTTTAAAGAATACGGCGGATTTTCTTGTTGAACAGCAGAGCATTACATCCGCACCGTCACTTGACGATTTCAAGGCAAGCATAAACACATCTTATCTTGAAGCCGCCGCAAAGTAAGGCGGTGGGCGAATGGCAAAACTTAATTACAATGACAATTTTTACGAGCCCTCGGATGAACTGATCGCGGTAAACGACCTTAATTTTAAAGGCGAAGAACCCATTGTCGAGGGCGAGGAACTGATAGCAATAGAAAACGTCGATCTTGCCTACACGGGCAAAACGGGCGATATAAAGGCACTTGAAAACATAAATTTCAATATTTTCCCGGGCGAATTTGTCTGTGTACTCGGTCCGTCGGGCTGTGGCAAAAGTACGCTTTTAAAGATACTTGCGGGCTTTATACAACCGACAAGCGGCAGTGTAAAACTCGACGGAGAGGAAATAAAAGGCACGGATTGGCACAGGGGCGTGGTATTTCAGAATCCGCCGCTGTATGAGTGGTTCTCGGTGCGCGACAATGTGGCTTTCGGCCCTAAAATGCGCGGCATACCAAAAGAAAAGTATATCCCGCTTACCGATGAATATCTTGCAAAAGTCGGTCTGATTGAATTTTCGGACAAAAAAATATACGAACTTTCGGGCGGTATGAAACAGAGAGTTTCCATTGCCCGTGCTCTTATAAACGACCCCGAAATACTGCTTATGGACGAGCCGTTCGGCGCACTTGATGCACTTACAAGAGAAAACGTGCAGGATCTCACAAGAAAGATATGGTGGGATACGGGCAAGACGATATTTTTTATTACTCACGACGTTGAAGAAGCGTTGCTTCTTGCATCACGCATTATTGTTTTGAGCAAGCACCCCGGGCGTGTGATAGAAGATATAAAAGTGAATTTTTCACGGCAGATAGTTGAGGACTGTGCCGAGGATATAAAATTCACTCCGGAATTTTACAAATACAGAGAAAAACTGCTGAAACTTATAAACAATCAACCGCAAAGATAGATGCGGACAATTGCGAAGCAATTGGCTTTTGGCAATGCCAAAAGTTGTGACAACCAACATTAATTGTTTATTTTGCTATTATGAATTTCATGATAGATTTTCCCAAATAAATGGCCTGTGCTTTGTGTGCAGGTCATTTTTACTGTCAAAATTCATTTTATTCATCTTTTTATTCACATTATAAGTGAATTTTCACTTTCAAGTTCAAAGTTATGTTTATATTGACAATACC
>JAGAHK010000316.1 GCA_017627115.1 Bacillota bacterium
AAGTTATAACAACAGGCGCAGGCGACCCCGGAAAGTATATGGATAAGTTCAAGGAACACGGTATCTGCGTTATCCCCGTTACTCCGAGCGTTGCCCATGCAAAGAAAATGCAGAAGATAGGCTGCGCTGCCGTTATTGCAGAGGGTATGGAGAGCGGCGGTCACGTCGGAAGAACGACAACAATGGCACTTGTTCCGCAGGTAGTCGATGCGGTGGATATTCCCGTTATCGCGGCAGGCGGCATTGCAGACGGCAGAGGTATGGCAGCGGGCTTTATGCTCGGCGCACAGGGTGTTCAGATAGGTACACGCTTCCTTGTTGCAAAGGAATGTACGGTACACCCCAACTACAAGGCAAAGGTGCTTAAAGCAAAGGATATGGACACCGTAACAACGGGTCAGATAACGGGTCATCCCGTGCGTGTGCTTAAAAACAAACTTGCAAGACAGTTTGATGCACTTGAAAAAGAAGAGGGCGCAAAGGATAAGCCCGATCTTGACAAGATAGCCGCACTCGGCGCAGGCGCACTTCAGCGTGCGGTAAAAGAGGGCGATATGGACTACGGTTCGGTAATGAGCGGTCAGATCGCAGGTATGGTAACAAAGGAACAGACTTGCGAAGAGATCATCGAAGAGATCATGGCAGGCTTTAAAAGCCTTGTGAAAGACTTTGAATAAGATAGGGGAAAAACAGATGAAAACTGCTTTTATTTTCAGCGGCCAGGGCGCTCAGAAAGCCGGTATGGGCAGGGAATTATACGATAATTTCGACTGTGTGAAAAAAGTGTTTGACACAGCCGATAAAGCACTTGGCATAAAAATAAGCGATATTTGCTTTAATGAGGATGCTCGCCTTAACGAGACCGAGTTTACACAGCCCGCAATACTTACAATGAGTGTTGCCGTGCTTGAATTGATGAAAGAAAAAGGCCTTAAAGCCGATTATGCCGCAGGTCTCAGCCTCGGCGAATATTCGTCGCTGGTGGCAAGCGGCGTGCTTGATTTTGAACAGGCGGTATGCCTTGTGAGAAAAAGAGGCCGTTATATGACAGAAGCCGTACCGAGCGGCGAGGGCGGTATGTGTGCCGTGCTCAATCTCGATGCGGAAAAAATACAGGAAGCCTGTGACGAAGTCAAGGATATAGGTCTATGTATGATAGCAAACTACAACTGTCCAGGTCAGATCGCAATAGCGGGCGATGTGAAGGCGGTTGAAAAGGCGGCGGAAATTGTGCTTGAAAAAGGTGCAAAACGCGCAGTTATGCTCAATGTGAGCGGACCTTTCCATACAACATTGTTAAAGCCTGCTTCGGACAAGCTTGCCGAAGAACTTAAAAACGTAGATATAAGGGATATGCAGATACCTGTTCTCACAAACCTTACGGGTGATCTTGTGCCTTCAAAGGACGATATTCCCGAAATACTTATCAAACAGGTAATGAATCCCGTAAAATGGGAACAGATAGTCAGAAGAATGCTTGAACTCGGTGTTGATACCTTTGTTGAAATGGGACCGGGCAAGACTCTGTCATCATTTGTTAAAAAAGTAACAAAAGAAGCTGCCGTCTACAATGTGGAAGATCTGGCAACACTTGAAAAAACGATCGGAGGTCTGGGACTGTAATGCAGAAAAATGTTATTGTTACGGGTGCCGCCAAAGGCATAGGCAGGGCAATAGCCGTTGCATTTGCCAAAGAGGGCTGCAACATAGTTTTAAACTACAGAAGCAGCGTACCCGATGAACTTATAAAGGAAATAGAGGGCTATGGCGTAAAATGCCTTGCTATACAGTGCGATGTAAGCGATTTTGCACAGTCGGAAGAACTTGTTAAAAAAGCAAACGAGGAGTTCGGCTCTGTGGATGTGCTTGTAAACAATGCAGGCATAACAAGGGACACTCTTCTTATGCGTATGAAAGAAGAAGATTTTGATGCGGTCATCGCAACAAATCTCAAAGGCACTTTCAATATGGTAAAGCATGTAAGCAAGCTTATGCTCAAGCAAAAAAGCGGCAGCATCATCAATATGAGCAGTGTTGTCGGCCTTATGGGCAATATCGGTCAGGTGAACTATGCGGCAAGCAAGGCAGGCGTTATCGGCCTTACAAAGTCTGTTGCAAGGGAACTTGCATCAAGGGGCATTACCTGTAATGCTATCGCACCCGGCTTTATCAAAACTTCAATGACCGATGTTTTAAGCGATGCGGTCAAGGAAAATATACTTAACAACGTACCGCTCAAAAGACTCGGCGAGCCCGAGGAGGTTGCCGAACTTGCGGTATTTCTTGCAAAGACAAAAT
>JAGAHK010000317.1 GCA_017627115.1 Bacillota bacterium
CCTGCCGCCTATTATCTCATCGGTAAGCTTATTTATATCCATTATACAGCCCTCCTCATTTTAGTCAAAGGCACGAGCCTTTTTCCGAGCATTGCTGAAACTATGCAAAGCGCTATATCCCCGGGAACTGCCAAAATAAAGCAATACAAAAACAGCGGCCATACCCCGATAGGTGTGCCGAGCCAGAAACGGCTGACAGCGTAGTAATACGCCATTCCGAATGCATAGACTGCCATAAGCCCCGAAAATGCGCCAGCAAGCAGCCGCGGCAAGGTAATCTCACCCTTGTGAACGATATACCCCGTAAGATAAGCCCCTGCGATAATGCCTAAAAGATAGCCGAAGGTAGGCTCTGAAACATAGCCGATACCGCCGCCGCTTGTGAAAACGGGCAGGCCGACAAGGCCGAGCATCACATATACCCCGCAGGCCGCCGCCCCGAGCTTTGCGCCGAGGAGAACACCGCTCAGGGTAGTGAACAGAAATTGCAGCGTGAACGGGCATACGGGAATTGGTATGCGGATATATGCCCCTGCTGTTATAAGTGCGACAAACATCGCCGTCATCATCATATCTTTGGTTTTTATTTTACTCAGCCCCTTTTTTGTTATCCTTGATATTATATCACCCCTTTTTATTATTGTCAACCTATAAATTATGAATAGGGTGACAATAATTATTGCAGTCTACGAAAAAGTCGTTATTTTCGTAACAAAGATAGTAAAATATTGACTTTTTATGCAGATAAATATTTATGTCTTATAATTGTATAATTTATGACATATACGGGCTTTATAAATAGGTAAAACTAACAATAAAACAATATTAATTCTGTGATAACCTACAAATATTAATTTTTTATTGTCGTTTTTTAAAAAATGCTTGACACGGATTGATAAAAATGCTATTATAATTATACACATATAAATAAATTAAACGGCTGTCGTGTTTTTTCGCGGCGGCGTTTTATACGGTTATGGCTTGGGTGATTTTATGGCGAGAGAACTTAGTGATGAAGAACTTGCCGTTCTTTCGAGGACGGATAAGGAGGCTATGAGCGAGCTGCTCTCACGCTACACCTTTGTAGCGTCTGCCAAAGCGTGGGCGATATCCCCCGAGTATTATGAAGACCTTTTTCAAGAGGGGCTAATGGGCTGCGTTGCGGCTGCAAAGACTTATGATGCCGACAAGGGGGCAGGCTTTGCAACATACGCAAACAGGTGCATTAAAAACAGAATGATAAATGCCATAAAAAAGCTTGATCACGATAAGGCAGAGCCGCTTGATGAGGAAACCGAGAATATGTGTGCCGACAAAAGCGAGCTTATCCCATACAACATAGTCGAACAAAAGGAGCGTGTTGATGAGATAAACAAAAAAGCGGCAACGGTGCTTTCTGATAAGGAGTGGAGGGTGTTCAGGCTGTTCTCGGTAGGGCTCAGCTATGAGGCGATAGGCTCCGAGCTTGGAATGACCGTAAAACAAGTGAACAATGCTATGCAGCGTGCGAGGAAAAAGCTACGGGCAGAGCTTGGTAATATTTAAAGCAAAAAAAGCGAGGTAAAAGTATCATGTACGAAGACAAGACATTGGTATGCAAAGATTGTGGAAACGAGTTCGTTTTTACAGCAGGTGAGCAGGAGTTCCATGCATCAAAGGGCTTTGTTAACGAGCCGCTCAGATGCAAGGATTGCCGTGACGCAAGAAAGGGCGCAGCAAGAGGCGGAAGACAGCTTTATACAGCAGTATGTGCAGCCTGCGGCGGTGAGGCAAAGGTTCCTTTCCAGCCTAAGGAGGACAGACCCGTTTATTGCAGCGAGTGCTTTGCAAAAATGAAGGAAGAGGCATAAGCCCCTACCCCCATAAAAAGCAATATTACAAGACCGTGAGCAGAAAATGCTTTCGGTCTTGTTTTTTAAAAGAAAAACCGCAGCACATAAGACAGATACCTATATAGAAGTTTTGCCCCTGAGTGTTACAAAGCACTCAGGGGCATTGTGCATATTTATGTTGATAAGCTAAATCAGAATTTGTATTATTTCCACCCATCAGTATTTGAACCTGTTTCGTAGCTAAAAGATGAAACATGAGGATACTCACTTTCAGGTTTGTTATGCTTTTTTGCCCATGCAGATTCAGGTACATAGAGTAATGATTCAAATTCCATTTTCCACATTTCTTTACATCTGCCCATTTTGGCTTTTTTGTAATAATCGACTCCATTTATTAAAGCAACACATCTTGAATATAGAAAACTATCATCGCTCATACAACCGTCAATTTTTTTGCACTGTTCAGCAAGTTTTTTTGTATCAAGATTATATAGTAATTCTGACATTAAATCTTCAAACATAAAAATGTCACTATCTTCTTTTGAGGCAAGAAAGTTAATAACAGGTGTTAAAACAAGTTCGTCATCGCCTTCGTTATCCCAATCACAAAGCTCCATAGTTTTCCAAAATAAATCAAATTTATCCATTATGTCCTCCTCTAAATCCCGATTTTTGTCAGTAACAATTATAGCACATCATCTCTGTACTGTCAATAGAAAAAACGCCATAGTACTTCTGACTTAAGATAAGAAATACTATGGCGTAAAACTTCTTTATACGTACCGTACTTATGTGCTGCGGCATTTTTCTAATTATATTTCATATACGTCAGCAGGCTTGCGAAAATTCCGACTGTCCCGTAAATAATCACGATAAAGGAAATGATCTTCATAATTACCCCAAGCACGGGTATCCAGCCGAGGGCAAAGATCACGATAACGAAAAAGATTATCGCCCCGAGGTAGATCCCGACGGAAATGCAAAGCTCCTTCACATCGTCGATATTGTACTTTCTCATAAGCGGAAAAACGTCTTCCATACTAAGGTTTGTAAGCTTTTCCTTAGCC
>JAGAHK010000005.1 GCA_017627115.1 Bacillota bacterium
ATAGACAACATAAGGGACTGAAACATTGAATATTATCATATTCTTAATGCGACAGCCCCATACGAATATCATTGACATACGTATAAACTTAATAAAGAAAGCGAGGAATAAATATGAATAATGATTTAACATCAAAAGCAAACGGTTCCGCACCCGATTATTCAAATAAGGATAATTGGTACAAAATGCCCGAAATAACAAAGGATGTTGATACATTCTATATTTATGCTACGGAGTATATCATGGGCAGTTTTGCAGAAGGCGCTCCCGATTACGCATCGCTTGATAATGAAGAAATGCGCATGGGCGTGGTAGTTGAATACAACGGACATGCAAGCACATTTGAGGATTCAACCAACGTATTTATGCCGTACTACCGTCAGTCGGGTCTGAAGTTTGCGGTAGAGACACACAAAAAAACAGGTGACATCAATGCGGCGCTTTTGGGTATGCCCTATGACGATATTACCGCTGCGCTCGACTATTATTTTGAAAACTGCAACGGCGGCCGTCCGTTTATTATTTCGGGTCACAGTCAGGGCTCGTCTATGGTTCTGCTTTTATTGTCGAAATACTTTAAGGAACATCCCGATTATTACAAGCGCATGGTTGCGGCTTATGTTATAGGCTACTCTGTTACAAAAGAGTATCTTGCCGCAAATCCGCATCTTAAATTTGCATCGGGCGAGACCGATACAGGCGTTATCATTGCATGGAACACCGAAGGTCCGAAAAATGTGGAGGAAAATGCAAAAAATATTGTTGTACTGCCGAATACTATGAGCATCAATCCGCTTAATTGGAAACTTGACGAGACATATGCGCCCGCAAGTGAAAACCTCGGTTCACTCATAGAAAACGAGCAAACAGGCGAGACTGAAATAGGCGATATGGGTGCGGATGCACAGATAGATCTTGCACGCGGTGTGGTAGTAACAAATGCGAAAGTTTTGCCGATGCCCGAGGATGTGGCAAAGCTCGGCGCCGAATTCTTCGGTCCCGACGGACGACATGACTGCGACTATACCTACTTCTACAACAATATCAAAGCCAATGTGGCAAAAAGAGTTGCCGCTTATTTGAAAAATTCAAAGTAAGGTCGGCAAAGCAGAGGATAAAAACGGTAATATCGGTTTTGCAGAGAGGATAAGAAAATGAAAAAACTGTTTACGATCGACGATTTTGTGGTTGCATTTATTTCGGCGCTGGGTTATGGATTTGGTGAAACAATATTGCAGCTTACCGGTTTGTCGGAGCTGGCATGTGCGATAATAAGCCTTGTTGTCGGTATTGTGATAGAAGAGATAATAAGCAAGATAGCTTTTAGTGAAACTGTCCAGAGAAAACCGCTTAACAGGGTCATAACTTATATAGGTTTTTTCCTTGTTTTTGTTATCGGTCACTATACCTCTGTGAAGTATCTCGGAGAATCAATGATACCAAATCTGATGGAAGAGTTTGCATTTGTTGTCGGACTTCCCGTTATCGGCTTTTTCATCAATCTTGGCATACGTGCATACCGTATAATTAAAATCCACGAAGTCTATGACGACGGAAGCGAAGGCTATGTGTTTGATGTAAATAAAGAAGAAATAGAGGATATAAACATACAAAATAAGTCCGACATCGGCGAATATGATGCCGACGATGCGGTAAAAACAAGAACGGGTATCTTTGTCGGTGAAAAGAGCGGTGAAACTATTTCATACTATGGTATTCCCTATGCAAAGCCGCCTGTCGGCAAACTCAGGTGGAAAGCACCCGAGCCGCTTCCTTCCTCGCAAAAAGTATTTGAAGCGAAAAATTACGGCGATTCCGCTATACAGGTCGAGCACAAAGGGGCTATTTTAAAGCTTCACAGGCAAAGTGAGGATTGCCTGAGTTTGAATGTTTTTGTCAATAACGATAAAAATAATTCAAAAAAACCTGTTGTTGTGCTGTTTCATCACGGCGATTTTACTTACGGCGGTTCTGCCGATCCTCTTACATACGGCGAAAATTTTGCAGGCGAACATTCAGATGTTGTGTTTGTAAGTTTCAACTATCGTCTCGGTATTTTCGGATTTATTGATTTTTCGGATGTGCCGGGCGGTGAGGATTATCCCGATGCTTTAAACCTCGGACTGCTCGATCAGATAGCGGCATTGCAATGGATAAAAGAAAATATAGCCGCTTTCGGCGGCGATCCCGAGCAGATCACTGTGCTTGGCTTTGATTCGGGCGCAGTCTCGATTAGTATGCTTGCAGCCTGTGAAAAGGCAAAAGGTCTGTTTAAAAAAGCATTTGTGTTTAACGGCAGCCCCGAGGTGGCATACGACACACCCGAGGCTTCAAGAGCTTTGGCAAAGGAACTGTTAAAAGAAACGCATACTTCGACTATGGAAGAACTTGCACAGCTTGAAACGGAAACTTTAAAAGATGCTGCGCAAAAACTCTGGAAAAATATTTGTGCGCCTACATACGATAAAAAGCTGTTTCCCGAAGATCTGTACCATGCCTATAAGGAAGGCGCTGCTGCGGGCATTGAGTTTGTCATCGGCATACCAAGTAATGAAAGTATGGTGCTGCGCTCGTTTATCGGCAATTACAATTATGAAAGGCTTGTTGCTGTCAGTATGAATGATATTCAAAAGGATATAGATACTTCGACAGCCGCTGCTATTCGCGAGTATATTGAGAAGAAATCGGGGTCTTCATCGGAGATTGAAGCAAAATCGAAGCTTATTGACCAATGGGTAGCCGTTTGTATTTATCAAAGTGCCGAAAAACTGTCGGAGGGCGGCAACAAAGTGCATCTTATGTACTGGGATGAAAAGCCGCTTCTTGAGAGTCTCGGTTCGGGCTCGGTAGATGCTGTGGCAGCTTTGCTCGGAAACAGGGAGGCGCTGCAGCTTTACGGCAATGTGATGAATGATGATCTGTCGGAGATACTTCAAAACTTTCTGATTAAATTTATAAAAGGTGAAGCTTTGCAGCTGTACAATAATGAGATAGTAGGTGTTGATGCTTTTGATTGGAAGCCATTTCCCGAAGCGCTTATTGTTGCAGATGGCAATATCCTTTGCGATAAAATAGAAAACAGATTGACAGAAATAAAAAATAATTAGGTCTTATCTGTTTACGGAAAGGAAGAAAAAATATGTACGAAGTCCTGAACGATATGCATAGAAAAGGGGTCGAGAAGAGGCAGGAACTGCTGCCTCGTTTTGAAAAAATGACTGCCGACCCTATGGCGGTGCAGAAAAGGCTCCTTTTTGAACTGTTGGAAGAAAACAAGGACACCGAGTACGGGAAAAAATACGGTTTTGCCGAAATAGACTCTGTCGAGGAGTATCAAAAGCGTGTTCCCGTCACGGAATATGATGATTACATAGATTATATCGAACGAATGACAAACGGCGGCGAAGAAAACCTTATTTGCAGCAAAAAGCCTGTTTGGTACAACAAAACATCGGGAACTGTCGGCGAACCGAAAAAGATCCCGTATACCGAAACCACTCGCGACCGTTTCAATTACTACAGTCTGGGCTATCAATCGGCGCTGCTGTACAGGGAACTCGGGGAAAAATACTTCGGCGGACGTTTTCTTAACCTGATACGCTGTGGCGGAACTATTACAAAACTTCCCGACGGTACGCCTTTCGGACCTTTATCGGAGGCAGCTTTAAGACCGTATGAGGACAGGTGGGCGCATATCTATTCCACACCTGCCGAGGCTACATTTGCGCCCAAAGGCACGGATACGGGTTATCTGAATGCGCGGTATGCCCTTTGTGACAGGGATATAAACAACATAAACTGTTCTTTTACGGGTTTCCTGCTTGATTTTTGCCGATACATCGAAAAGAATTGGAGACTGCTTGTCAATGATATAGAAAAGGGCGTTATAGACGAGAGTATTGAGCTTTCCGCCGATATAAGGCAGAAACTCACCGCAGAGCTGACCCCTATGCCAAAAAGAGCCGCGGAACTTCGTGCTGTTTTTGAAGAGGGTTTTGAAACGCCGTTTATACCGAAAGTTTGGAAAGACCTCGCTTACGTAGTAGGCGGTGCATCCGCAGGCTTTTCAAGATATACAAAGGAAATACGCAGCCGTTACCTCGGGACGGATATTGCATTCTATTACCGTGGCATATCGGCGTCGGAGGGCATTTTTTCGGTCCCTCTTGAGCTGGCTTCCGAAGTTTCGGCGCTTATCCCCGACTCGCTGTTCTATGAGTTTATACCGCTCGGCGAGGAAAACGCAAAGCCTGTTACTATGGATAAATTGGAGACAGGAAAGGAATATGAGCTTGTGATAACCAATCATTCGGGGCTTTACCGCTACCGTATGAAAGATGTTATGTTGGTAAAGGGTTTTCACAATGCGGTGCCTTTGGTAGAGTTCCGCTATCGTATCGACAAAACGGTAAGCCTTATGGGTGAAAAGACCACAGAACTCGCACTTCGGACCGCTGCCGAGCAAACGGCGGCGGAATGTGGATTTATGCTTGTGGACAGCTCTGTTTATCCCGATACTGATGAGGTGCGGTATGTGTTTATTATGGAGATAGACCGCGTGCCTGTTGATTTGACGGAAGAGGCGGTTCGTGCATGTCTGGAGAAGAACCTTGCAAAGGTCAATCCCTCTTACGGCGATAAGGTACAGAACGGGTTGATAAAGCCTGTCGGATTGCTGTTTGCACAGCCCGAAACATATGTGCTTTATAAGGAAATAATGCTTATGAAAGGAAACTCCATTGCACAGTTGAAGCCTGTTACGGTTATCGGAAACGAAGTTCAGAGAAAATTCTTTTTTACGCTTACAGAGAGTTTTGATGAGGTGAAAGCTCTTTCATCTGCGGCCGTTTTACCTGCGGATAATTAACACGAAATTATGTTGTGACAGTCTGTTTGTTGAGTTGTTTTTCTTGAAATTATAGGAATACTGTTTTATAATAAGAATACAGATCACTGTTTTAAACAGATAAAAAATTTATTATGATATGCTTTGCTGCGTATATCATAAAACGGAGGTTATTATAATATGAAAAAAGCACTTTTATGTACAGCAATGTTACTTATTTTATCGGGCTGCGGAACATCAGCTCCCGAGTCGCCTGCGCCTGCACCGACTGCATCTGCACCTGCGGCTGCGGAACAGACAACAGCGGCAGACAGAGAAACTGTTTTTCAGGTCTCACTGCTTCAGGGGCTTACACTTGGCGATTATTACGGCAGTGTAACAGTTAAGCAGCTTAAAGAAAAGGGCGATACGGGTATAGGCACATTTGAGGGTGTAAACGGTGAACTTATAATGCTTGACGGCGAAGTGTACAGGGCAAAAGAAGACGGCAGCGTTGAAATTGCTCCCGATGACGAAACTATACCGTTTTCAAATGTTACTTTTTTTGACGCCGACACTACCGAAGAAATAAGCGGAATAACAAACATAAACGATTTAAAGACATATCTTAACGATAAGGTCGCAGAGTTTGGCAAAAACCGTTTTTATATGATAAGAATAGACGGCAGTTTCAAAAAGGTAAGCGCAAGAAGTGAACTCAAGCAGGAAGAACCTTATAAAACACTTGCGGAGGCACTTTCGACAGATCAGCGCGAGTTTGATTTTGACGAGGCAAAGGGTACGGTAGTCGGTCTTTACTGCCCCGAATATATGAACGATCTTAATGCTGTGGGCTGGCATTTCCACTTTGTATCGGAGGATAAGCAAAACGGCGGTCATGTTCTTGATCTGGATATTGATAATGCCGAGGTGAAATGGGATAATACGGACGGCTTCAATATGCTTCTTCCCGAAACACAAATGTTCCCCGAATTGGATCTGACACAGGATCAGTCGGCTGATATTAAAAAGGTAGAGACCAACGAATAAAAGTATAGTGAACGTCAAAAATATTTGGACGTTCACTATAGGATGGGGCTCATAAATAATCCGCCTTAAGCAA
>JAGAHK010000318.1 GCA_017627115.1 Bacillota bacterium
AAATAGAGGGAAATACCGCCGTTATCACTACCAAAGAGGGCAATATAATTATAGACGGCAGCGGTGAGGAAATATTCTTTGAAAAAGACAGGGGCAGAGAACCCCTCTTGCTTGCGGAAACAGAGCCTGATAACGGCTATGATAAGGCGTTTGTTTGTTATCGTGTCGGCAGCGAGCCTGTTCCCGGACTTGTCAGCAACAAACTCAATACTTCGGCATCGGGCAGGATCAAGTTTTCGGGCGGTGACGGTATAAGAAGCGAAACGAATTTCTTTTTTGATACCGTTGACGGCAGATTTACTGCGCTTGATATGTTCGGCAATCCCGTTGATATCGACACACCCGTTGATAGCATAGGTTTTGTCGGTATGGAACGTCTGGGCAGCAACCGAGGTTATATCTGGTCAAGATCATTGCCTGTTGTTTTAAAAAATATAATAATAGGCGCAGGTCCCGACTGTTTTGTTTTTAAATTCCCTCAAAACGACATCCTCGGTAAACTGCGTTTTCTCGGCAATCCCAATGTGGTTATTGACAAACCGCATAATTTCTATATCCAGACAGCAATAAACACGGGTCTTATATCTCTTATACTGTTGATATCTCTGTTTATTATCTATATTACGGGTACGGTAAAGGCGGTTCTGAAAGACGAGTCCGATAATTATATCCTCGGCATACGCCTTGGCATTATGGGTGGTGTTATAGGTTATCTTGTGTGTGTTGCGACCACGGACAGTGTTGTCAGCGTTTCACCTGTATTCTGGATTCTGCTCGGCATCGGTTTTGCGGTCAACGGGCATTTTAGCAAAAACCGAAAGGAAGACTGAACGGAGGAAGTTATATGAGCAGCATAGCTTCAATGACGGGCGAGCAAAAAAGCAAACTTTTTTTGTATATCGCGCTCGATCTGGTTTTTATAAACTTTTCCATACTTGCCGCTGTCTGCTTGTGGTATGGCGGTTCTATACCGGGTCTTCCGGGCGGTTCGCGGTTTGTGAACATTCCGCAGAATGTGTGGGAATGGTATAAGTATACGGTATTATTTATCTCACCTATAACCGTAATAGTTTATGCTTTATTCAAGTTTTACACAAATATATGGAAATACGCCACGATAGATGATATTTATAAGATAATCGTTGCGGACACGATAGTTTTTGCACTCTTCTTTTTGCTCCATCATTTTTTTATAGCGAAAATGGTCGATTATCGCCTGCCGAAACGTCTTATGGTAGTTGCTTGGTTTATTGATATAGTGCTTTTTATGTTCTCACGCAGCGGTTATCGTTTTGTGAAACGGGCATTTATCGGTCTTGAGGGTGTGATAGGCAAAAAATCGGGCAAAAAGCGCGTGCTTGTTGTAGGTGCGGGCTATGCGGGTTATAATGTTGTAAGAAGTTTGCAGACAAGCGAAAGAGGGTACGAAAACCGTGTACCTGTAATTGTGGTCGATGACGATATAAAAAAGAATAATTCAAATATAAACGGCATAAGGGTAACGCATGATGCCGCAAATATACCGCGCCTTGCAAAAGAATACGAGATAGACGAGATAATAGTTGCGGTGCCGTCGGCTACAAATAATCAGACAAAACGCATTATGGACTTTTGTACGCAGACAGAATGTACGCTTAAAATGATACCGCCTTTGAGCGATATATCAAGCGGCGAGTATAACCGTCTGCGTGATGTCAACATCACCGATCTTCTTTCACGCGAGGAAGTTAAACTTGATATTGAGAGCATATCGGGTTATATCAAGGATAAAACCGTGCTTGTTACGGGCGGAGGCGGCTCCATAGGCTCGGAACTTGCAAGACAGATAGCACGCTTTTCGCCTAAAAAGCTTGTTATCTTTGATATTTATGAAAACAACGCATATGAGCTTAAAACCGAACTTAACGCAAGACATCCCGAACTTGACCTTGTGTTAAGAATAGGCTCTGTGCGCGATATAGACTGCATTGACAAGCTTTTTGCCGATCACAGACCGAATGTTGTTTTCCATGCGGCAGCACACAACCATGTGCCGCTTATGGAATATGTACCCGAGGAAGCTGTAAAAAACAATGTTTTCGGTACGCTTAATGTTGCCGTTTCCGCCGATAAGTACGGGGCAGAGCGTTTTGTGCTGCTCTCTACGGACAAGGCGGTCAATCCTACAAATATTATGGGCGCTACAAAACGTATAACCGAACTTGTGATACAAATGATGGCGGCAAAAAGCGCTACAAAGTTTATGGCAGTTCGCTTTGGCAATGTTCTCGGCAGCAACGGCAGCGTGATACCGCTTTTCAAAAAACAGATAGCAGAGGGCGGTCCCGTGCTTGTTACCGATAAAAAAATAACAAGGTTTTTTATGACTATCCCCGAGGCCTGCCGTCTTGTTATACAGGCAGCGGGTTTTGGCATGAGCGGCGCTATCTTCGTGCTTGATATGGGCGATCAGGTCAAGATAGACGATCTTGCAAGAAAGCTTATACGTTTGAGCGGCTATGTGCCCGATAAAGATATAAAGATAGAATATACGGGTCTTCGTCCGGGTGAAAAGCTTTATGAGGAGCTTATAATGGATGAGGAAAAAGAGGAAATGAAAAGTGTTTATCAGAACAAGATATTTGTTGCCAAGCCTGTTGAGATGGATTATGCACTCTTTGAAAAACGTCTTGACGAAATGAAAGACATTTGTCATAACTCGCCCGAAAAAGTTGTAGATATGATAAAACTGCTTGTTCCCAATTACCATAACGGAGATTGATATGTACTTAAAAATCAAACGAATAACAGATCTTTTGTTAAGCCTGCTGTTTGTGGTCATGTTCTGGTGGGTCTTTGCCGTTATAGCCCTGCTTATTATATGCGAAGACAGGGGCGCTGTCCTTTTCAGACAGCGCAGGATAGGCAAGGACAAAAAGGAGTTTTATATTTATAAATTCCGCACTATGAAAACGGATACACCCAAAGATGTACCTACGCATCTTCTGAAAGATCCGCAGTCCTACATAACCAAAATAGGTGCTTTTCTGCGAAAGTCAAGTCTTGACGAACTGCCGCAGCTTTTTAATATAATCAAAGGTGAGATGAGTATCGTCGGTCCCCGTCCCGCACTCTACAATCAGTATGATCTGATAGCCGAAAGGGATAAATACGGTGCAAACGCACTTACCCCGGGGCTTACGGGTCATGCACAGGTAAACGGCAGGGATGAGCTGCCTATTGATGTAAAGGCAAGGCTTGACGGAGAATATGTAAAAAACATTAGCTTTATTACCGATGTGAAGATAATTCTTAAAACCATATCTGCCGTCATAAGTCACGACGGCTACAAGGAAGGCACAAAATGATAACTATAACGGGTTCAAAAGGCTATATTGCGGTTAATTTGAAGAATTTTTTTGTAAGCAAAGGTATGGAAGCAAAATGCGTGGATGTACGCGGTGAAATACCCGATGATATTTTTGCCGATACCGATACGGTCATCCATACGGCAGGCATAGTCCATAACAAAAAGGCAAAAAAAGAGCTTTATTATAAAGTCAATGTCGCTATGACAAAAAAACTTGCCGAAACAGCAAAAAATAACGGTGTAAAGCATTTTGTTTTTTTCAGCTCTATGAGCGTCTTCGGCATGGAAGAGGGCGAGATAAACGAAAATACCGCGCTTGTTCCGCTGAATGATTACGGAAAAAGCAAGCTTGAAGCCGAAAAAATACTTTTGGCGATGCAAAGTGATGATTTTAAGATCACTATCCTTCGACCGCCTATAGTTTACGGCAAAAACTGTCCGGGTAATTATGCTCTTTTATCAAAGCTTGTGAAGCTTTCGCCCGTGTTTCCGCTTGTGGACAACAGGCACAGTATGATATATATTGAAAATCTCTGCGCCTGCGTTTATAAAATAGTTTCGGAAAACATAACGGGTATTATCCATCCGCAAAACAGTGATTATGTCAATACAAGCAATATGTGCGCGCTTATTGCCGAGTATAACGGGAAAAGACTTTTCCTTATGCGTTTTTTGGGTGAGATCGTCTCTCATATCAAATCAAGCTATGCAAAAAAAGCTTTCGGAAGTTTATATTATGCGAAGAATATCGCTTTTTCAAATGATATTTTCGACTTTGAGACATCTATTAGGCTTACCGAAAAAAATAATGAGAATTAAGTTGAAAATTATAGTAAACGACAAAAGTCTTTGGACTTTGGGCGTTTACTTGCGCCGACTGCGAGCCGCAAAGCGGCTTTATTCCTTGTACGCAGTCGTGTGCATGCCCCGCAGGGTTATAGTAAAGGACATTTTTAAATGTCGTTTA
>JAGAHK010000319.1 GCA_017627115.1 Bacillota bacterium
AAACGTCATGTTTTTTCATCCAATTATTAAGTGACGGTATGCTTATTATAATGCCGTATTTTTCTTTAACCATTTGTACCGCATCCTGTAAATTGCGCGGTGTATTGTTCTTGAATTCGGCAATCAATTCGTCCTTAACGGAATCAAGATATTTTAAAACATCTTTTTTATCGTGTATCAAATTTTGAAAATCGGGATATATGCCGTTTTTATTAAGCCATATTGTCATTGACCTCACTGAGATATCTATACCGTATTTTTCTTTGACTATATCGACAGCCTGCGGCACAGTCTGCGGATTATTGGCTTTAAAAGTTTTAAGAATTTCATCCTGCACCAAATCAAATGCTTTCATCTTCTCTTTGTGTTCAAGCTTTTTGACCTGATTGGGGAAGAGAATATCATGCTTTTTTGCCCAATTTTTTAAAGATTTTCTTGTTATTTCCACCCCGTATTTTTCGCTTATCATTTGTATTGCCGCATCAATTGTTTCGGGCATATTGGTTTTTAATTCTTCAAGCAATTCGTTTTTGATGGGGTCTAACCTTTTCATTTTAACTTCGTATTTGACATCGGTCATTCTGCTTGGAAGAATTATATTTCGTTTATCAAGCCAGTTTTTCAAAGGCAGCCTTGAAATGGAAACCCCGTATTTTGCTTTTATGCTATTGGCAGCTGACATATAATTTTCGGGAAGTTCTTTTTTGAAATCTGTAATTATATCATCCTCAAAAGGATCCAACATGGTGGTATACTCTCTTGGTTCAAAGCTCCAAAGGTAATCTATGCCTTTCTCGTCAAAGCCGTTTAATGCTCTTTTTATAGAATTACGATTGCTGCCTGTCAGCAGAGACAAGTCCCCAACACTGTCTGTTCCCTGTGAAGCATAATATATAATTGCGGCTCTGCGCTTGCTTAGTGAATTTTTACCGTTGAACATTTCGTTATAGACAATTTTTTGCTCTTCTTCGGTTAAATTTATTTTTACCGGTTTCTTTTTAGCCATAATTATACCTATTATCTTTTATATTATTTGTTATATCCTTGATTTAAGCAAGCATATTATAACACAAAAAGTATTGATTTGTCAAACAGGCCATACAGGGGACGGTTTGTATGGTTGTATGGTTTTCAAAACCCCATATTCCTGCGTTCTTTCCGCATTTCTATACGTTTTTGTGCGCCCTCCCACTCTGCCTGTTCGCTCAGAGTTTCGCAGATCAGTTTATACGGCACGGGTATGGGCTTATCGTCTTTCATACACACTTCGGTGAAATAGGCGCGGTTTATTACGTGGCGTTCGCCCGTTTCACGCTCCTCGACATACACATCAACGCGCACTTCCATAGATGTATTGCCCACATAGGTCATTTTTGCGGTTATTGCAACAAGGTCGCCTAAAAATGCGCCTTTTTTGAATTGCAGGTTATCTACTGCCGCCGTTGTTATCACGCAGCCGCTGTGGCGCATGGCGCATATGCCTGCCGCCTCGTCCATCCACTGCATCAGCCTGCCGCCGAAAAGACGGTTGCCGCCGTTTATATCCTCGTGTTTTATCAAACGCATACATTCCGTAACGGAATCCTTAACTCTTTTACTTTCCATTGAATAACCTTTCCGCATTCCCGCCCATAACAGCGGCAAATATTTCATCATCGGGGAAGAGGTCCCGCATTTTTCGTATATAATCCCCCTGTGGGCTCCACGGGCTGTCGGTAGCGAAAAGTATACGCTCGTGACCGTGTTTTTCCACAAGGCTTTTAAACTGTTCGGGCGGCATAAACTCCAGACAAAAGGCGGTATCAAGCCAAATATTCTCGCCGCAGAGCAGTTTTTCCACCCTGTCCCACTGCTCCCAGCCGCCCATATGTGCAAGCACAAGCTTTTCGGGGCGCACCTCTTTTATCACTTCAAGCGACTTTTCGGGCGGACAATGTGTGGGTTCGCCGTAGCCTATATCCGTGCCCGCGTGTACCGCAATTATGAGGTCAAGCGCCGAAGCCTCGTAGATAAGGCGTTTTGCACGTATATCATCAATAAAAAAATCCTGATAATCTGGGTGCAGTTTAATGCCTTTCAGCCCCAGCGACTTTATTGTTTTAAGTTCCTGTTTATAATTCTCGCTGTAGGGGTGGATGCCGCCAAACGAAAAAAGCCTGCCTGCATACTTTTCGTTTACCAGGCAGGCATATTCTGTTATTGAACGAAACTGTGACGGTTTTGTGGCAACGGGCAGGACAACGGAAAGGCCAACACCGTTTTCGTCCATACTTCTGACAAGACCGTCCGCCGTACCGTCTGTATTGTTTTTTATCCCGCTTTTCGCGGAGAGGAAAGCAATAGTCCTGTCCGCGATCTTTTCGGGAAAAATATGTGTGTGAAAATCTATTATCATTTTTATTTCAGTGTGCTTTCTTCAAACAGGTTTCTCTTGTCGATTATTCTGACAGCCTTGCCCTCGCTTCTGGGTATGCTCTTGGGTTCAACAAGTTTCACCTTAACTACGATGCCGAGCATGGATTTGAGCCTTGCAACAAGTTTACCCTCGCGCTCTATCTTATCCATAACGTCCTTCGGAGGATCGCTTTCAAGCCATTCAACATCGCAGGCTATCGTATCGGAGTTATTCTTTCTGTCTACTGTGAGCTGATAGTTTGCCTCGTAGCCGTTGTTGAGCAGAACGGTCTCTATCTGTGACGGGAACACATT